>JAVJOO010000003.1:300000-465000 GCA_040216735.1 Alphaproteobacteria bacterium
TGCCACCCGACACCGACGACAGAATATCTATTTCGGTGTCGAGTCCCGAACCGTCGGCAAACCGTGCGTCGTGAAGCCCCCGCAGGGCGCCGGCTGCAAGCGCCGCCGCGCGCGTTCCGCCGCCCGACATGCTCATCACCACCATGATGTCGTCGCGCGTGCCGTGGTTGACGGTATGGAAGCGGTAGCCCGCATCGGAGTCCAGCACCGCGAGCTCGGCATTGCGGATCGGCGCCGTGCAGGCGACCACCCCAAGCAAGACGGTGACAAGCGTCGCGAGGCGAATCATGTCAAATCGACAGCGTCGTTGTTGACCGGCAAGATGTAGCGGTCGTCGCTGCGGTGCGGCGTTCCGTCACCGAGAGTCGCGGCGAACGTCACCCACCCGACCCCGACGGGCACAGGCTTGCCGGCCGGCGACAGCGCGCCGCGTTTTATCCCGTTCACTTCGAGCAGGTGGCCGTCCTGGCCCATTACCGTCACTTCCGGCACCGCTGCCTCCCGACTGTTCGAGAGCATTGCATCGAATCCCGCCTCGGTTGTAAAGGCGGGGTGTGCGCTACCCTGGTGCTCGCGGTGTCAGGCTGAATCCGCATGTTTGCAACGTGCCGGACCGGCAGTCCCGCCCGGATCGTCAGATGACGCGTTGCGCCCGCAAGGCGGCGATCTGAGCGGCGTCGAAGCCTAGCTCGCTCAATATATCGTCGCTATCGGTGCCTAACGCCGGGGCGGCGCGCTGCGGATAGGTTTCGCCTTTCAGGTGAATTGGGCTGGCCAACAGATCTACATCCCGACCGTCCGGCGTGGTCGCCGCGGCGATCCGCCCGCGGTCGCGCACGAACGGGTTCTCCAACGCCTGGGCGACGTCGAGCAGCGGCGCGGCGGGGACACGCCCCTGAAAGACTCCCAGCCATTGTGCGGTCGTTTTTGGTGCCAGCGCCGCGTCGATCAACGGCGTTAGTTCGTCGCGGTGTACCAGCCGTTCCTTGAAAGTCAGGAACCGGGGATCGGTCTTCAGGTCTGCCCGTTCCATTAGATCGCACAGAATGCCCCAAAACTTTTCTTTGTTGCACATCAGGTAAATCCAGCCGTCGCCGGTTTTGTAAAGCTGACACGGCACCAGCGACGCATGGGCAGATCGGGGCTCGCGTCCCTGATTGTGGCCGGCACCAAGATACCAATGGCCGATGTAATTGAGGTTGTAGAGCGCGGTATCGAACAGGTTCACATCGACGTCGCGCCCGATTCCGGTTTGGCGCGCCTGCATTACCGACGACACTAACCCGAAGGACATCGACAACCCTGCCATCAGGTCGACGATCGACAGTCCCATCCGCGCCGGTGGACCGTCGGGTTCGCCGGTCACCGAGAAATAACCGGTCTCGGCTTGCATCAGGAAATCGTATCCCGGCCACGCGGCGCGCTCGTTGTCGCGCCCATACGCGGACAGGTGTGCACAAACCAAAGCCGGCTTGAGGTGTTTCAGTGCATCGTAGGTGAGGCCGAGTTTCGCTGGGACGTCGCCGCGCAGGTTGTTGCACACTGCGTCGGCCGTGGCCACGAGAGCGTGCAGGATTTCCTGGCCCGCCGCGCTCTTGAGGTCGAGGGTTAGGCTCCGTTTGTTGCGATTGAGGCCTTGGTAAAACAGGCTGGCGGCGCTGTCGCCGTCGTCGGCGCCCTCCATGAAAAAGGGGCCGACGCTGCGCGAGACATCGCCGCCGTCGGGCGATTCGATCTTGATCACCTCGGCGCCGAAGTCGGACAGGTATTGGGTGCCGAACGGACCGGCCCCGTATTGCTCGACCGCGACAACGCGGAGGCCTGTCAGTGGCAGCATGATTTTTTTCGGAGAGTAATCGGCGATGTCATCGGCTGCATGTCCGCGTTTGGGAACCAAGTAGGCGGGTACAGTATAATCATAGTTGCCGACGCTTGTTCCTCGATCGCGGGATCGCCAGCATAGACCTCGCGCGTCTGAGTCGCTTGGTCTAGCCGGACCCGGAGTCTATTCGGCGGCGATGGCCTCGCCTTTGGCTACGGGAAACGCTGGGCGGACATGATCGCGGAACAGCTCCATCGAACGGCGGACGCCGACGTTGGGCACATTGCCGATCTTCATGTTCATGTTGATCCAGCCGCAGCCTAACTCCTCGCGCACCCGTTCGATCTGGGTGACGACCTCGTCGGGCGTGCCGCATAGGGTCACGCCCGCGTCGATGCTTTCCTGCAAGGTCCTTTCCTTAGCGTTTTGGATGCGCCCGACGAATTCTTTCTTCACATCGTCGTCGGCGAAGTAACGCGACTTTTGCAGGACCAATTTCTGCGCGGTCCGGGGGCCGCCGAGCAGCACTTTGCCGAAGTAGGCAGAGCCTTTGGCGAGTTCCGCCTGGGCTGCCGCACTGGTCTCGGCGATACAGGTATTCAGACCGACCAGCACATGGTCGGGCGTTGGGTGCCAGCCGGCCTCGTGCGCGGCCTCCATATAGGTGTCGATCAAATGCTTGGCCACCTTGAGGTCGGGCACCAGCGCCAGGCCCATGATCGCGCGGTGGCGCGCTGCCGTGCGGGCCGAGTCGTCGTTGCTGGCCGACATGATAATCGGCGGGTGCGGTTGCTGGCGCGGCCGCGGCCAAATCGAGACGGCAGGGAAGTTGTAGTAGTGACCTTTCCAGCCGAAGGGTTCGCGCGCCGTCCACGCCTTGACGATTAACTCGGCGGCTTCTTCCAGGCGCGCCCGCGATTCGTCGGGCGGCACGTTGTAGGCGACGTATTCATGGGGAATACCGCGCAGGATCCCGGCCATCAGGCGGCCGCCGGACATGACATCCAACATGGCGTATTCCTCAGCGACGCGAATCGGGTTCAACAGCGGCACGAGGCTTCCCACCATCGCGAGCTTGATCGTCTTGGTCCGCTGGATCAGTGCCGATCCGATCAGGTTGGGGTTCGACATCAACCCGAACGGCGAAAAATGGTGTTCGTTGCACCCTACCGCGTCGAAACCGCAATCCTCGGCGTAGGCCATCGTGTCGATATAGGTGTCGTAGACGGCGGTCGCTTTTTCCGGATCGAAGTCGCGGTTGCTCACCGGCCATTCGGGGCCTTCCTTGGGAAAGGTGTCCCACGGCATCAGGTGAAAGAACAAGAACTTCATGGGGTGCTCCGCAATGCTTGGGCCGCCTCGATGTGGGGCGCCACATTCAGTGTAGCCTAGCCCGGGACCGAACCGACCCGGCGTACCAAGGCAGGCCCGTCCTGCGGGCATCGGGGCGCACGCAGTTGCATCGCTAGGGCCGCCGACGCACCATGCGCGCGTCGAATAAAAGGGGCCCCGATCATGGATGCACAGATCAAAACGCGCGTCATCGACGCCGACGCGCATGTCATCGAAACTGAGCGCACCTGGGATTACCTCGCACCTGCCGACGCGAAATACCGCCCCGTCCTTAGCCCGCCACCGGGCGAGAATCCGGCCGAAGGCGGCTGGATGGTCAATGGCGTGTTGGGGCCTGCGTTCATCCGCCGTTTCACCGACGAACAAATCAAAAAAATGTCCGCGACTGCGGGCCGCAACATGAACACCCGCAAAGAGCTGCGCGAGATGACCGACATCCCCGGTCGGCTCGCCCACATGGACGAACTCGGCATCGACGTCCAGGTGCTGTTCCCCACGATGTGGCTTACCAGCCTCACCGAAGACGCGAAGGCCGAGGCCGCGCTCGCGCGTTCCTACAACAACTGGCTGATCGACATCTGGAAGCAAGCACCCGACCGCCTCCGCTGGGTCGTCATCCCGCCGACGTTGGCGATGGACGAATCCATCGAAGAAATTCGCCGCGCGAAAAAGAACGGCGCCGTCGGCGTCTTCATGCGTGCCTTCGAAGGCGACCGGCTTCTCTCCGACCCGTATTTCTACCCCATGTACGAAGAAGCCGAACGCCTCGATCTGCCGATCACCGTGCACATCGCGAACGGCAGCCAAAAGAACACACTCTTCCACATGGAAGCGCCCGGTCCGGTATCGGTCAAAGGGTTCACCATCACCCGCGTTCCGGCCGTCGTCGGCTGCATGGCGTTGTTGATGAGTGACGTCCACAAGAACTTCCCCAACTTGCGCTGGGGCTTCATCGAATCGGCGGCGCAGTGGGTGCCCTGGGTTTACAACGAGTTCGCCCGCCGAGTGCATTCCTCCGGCGAGAAAATGCCCGCCGACATCTTTGGCGACCGCAACATCCACCTGACCTGCCAAAGCGACGACGACCTCGCTTACGTCCTGAAGTATGCCGGGTCCAAATCGCTCCTTATCGGGACCGACTATGGCCACACCGACCCCTCGGCCCAGATCGACGTCATCGATCTCCTGCACGCCCGTACCGACATCGACGAGGCCACCAAACAAGCCATCCTCTACGACAACCCAAAACGGCTCTACGGGCTTTAGGCGGCGCTCACACCCGCCGCCTTTTTTGCCGGTCCTGAGATCCCGCCGACCGTGGCGTCAAGATGGACCGAACCCGACGGGTGGATTCCCGGCAATTGCGGCAAACCTTCCTGGGTGGGTGTCAAATCGGATTTCCAAGATGTAGTATGGGGAACCACGCAAAACCCCTACATCAAGTAAACAGTAGCCCCTCTGACATGCCCCACGTTTCGCCCGACCAACAGCAAGAAATCGACGCCCAACGGGCGGAAACGCACCAGACCCGCCGAGCTACGGTACCGGCGCTGGAAGAGGTGCTGTACCAGGCCATCCCGATCCTCGACCACGGCTTCATCCGGGTGGTCGACTATATGGGTGACGACGATGCCGTGGTGCAGGCCGCGCGGGTTTCCTATGGCAAGGGCACCAAGCGCGTCTCCGAAGATCGCGGCTTGCTCAATTACTTGATGCGGCACCGCCACACGACGCCGTTCGAAATGGCGGAGATCAAGTACCACGTCAAACTCCCCATTTTCGTCGCGCGCCAGTGGATTCGTCACCGTACGGCCAACGTCAACGAATACTCGGCCCGGTACTCGATCCTCGACAACGAGTTCTACTTGCCGGCACCCGAACATCTCGCCGCGCAGAGCGCCCAGAACCGTCAGGGCCGCGATTCGGTGTTGACCGGCGACGAGGCGACCGAGGTCTTCAAGCTGTTACGCGACGATTCGGAAAACAACTACGCGCACTACGCCTACATGCTGAACGAAGGCGCAGACGGCGAACCCGCGGATCCGAGCCGCAAGGGGCTGGCGCGCGAACTCGCCCGGATGAACCTGTCGCTTAATTTCTATACGCAGTGGTACTGGAAGACGAACCTGCACAATTTGCTGCACTTCCTCTCCCTGCGTGCCGACCCCCACGCGCAGTACGAAATCCGTGTCTATGCGGATGCGATGTTGGACACCCTGAGGCGCTGGGTACCGCTGACCTACGATGCCTTCATGGACTATCGCCTAGGCGGCGTGCATCTGTCGGCGAAGGGGGCCGCCGCAGTGAAACGGATTCTCCGGGGCGAAAAGGTTGACCGCAAGGACACCGGCCTCTCGGCCCGCGAATGGCGCGAGCTGAAGGAGTCATTCGACCTTCCCGCGGATTAGTAGGGACTGCGCCCATAGGGCGCGCTCGCAACGCCGAGGTTGTCCACTCTACCTTGTCTAGCCAAACGCCGTCTCCCAACGCGAAGGCACGGTCAAAAACAAAACCGAACCTCCCCCAGCGCGCATGGCGGGACGTTAAGATTGGCCGATACCGACCCACATACCGCAATCGGAAATGGGATACCCTTGGGCGACATCGCCCGAGGAGTCCCCCCGATGGCCTACTACCACGTGATACTGGAGCGCTATACCGCGCCCTTCACCGCCGATGAGGAACGCGAGATCGAGACGCTCTACGCACGGATCCGCGTCGAACTCCCGGGGTGTTTGGGCTACCACCGTGGACCCAATGTGTCGCCGTTCGGCCGCGACTACACCCATGTGCATCTCTCGATTTGGGAAACCAAGGCGGCGCACGACGCCTACCAATCCCATCCCCTACACGACCGGCTTGTTGAGCTCATTGTGCCCAAGCTCGAGGCGGCGGTGGCCGACCTGGACGCGTAAGCACCCCCTGTCGCTGGAAATCACGGTTGCTCAGTTCGAGGACAGATTAGAATATACAATTTTAGGTAATGTTCCCGAGATTTGTTCGCACTAGGCGCGTGACAACTCCTGGGAAGTGCGCAAAGATTTCCTCGCTGATTTGGCGAGTGCGGGGGGCGCGATGGCAAAACAAGATGGCGAACAACGCGGCGGTCTTTCGAAACGCCATAACCACCGTCTGCCGCTTCAATCCCTTTCGGCGGGCCAACTCAAACAGGACTTGGTTGTTCACGAGTCCTGCGACGTCGATGTCGTCGCCGGCGTCGCCAGCCAAGGAGCGATAGCCCTCGCCGGTGTCACTGAAACCGCCGGAAAGGTGAGCGCGTTGCAATTCTTACTACCCGACGGCTGGATCATCGATATTCCGATGAGTGAGGCGATCGTCGATCAGCTTCGCCGCATCGTCGGATCGTTGGAGGGGCGGCAATGACAATCGTTGGTTTCGACCGCCGCGGGTTTTCCGGCCCCACCATGACCATCAGCCCCTTCAAGGCCGACGCCAAGACAACGCCAATGTTGCCGAACGGTACGAAGCCCGACCTAGTTGCGCGGCCACGACCGGCCGTTGCGGTGCTGGGTAAACTGACCGACGAACCGGCAACGTTGCACAGCCTGATGTTCGTCCTGGAGGACGGTTACCTCCTCGAGATGCCGCTGAATCGCGGTTCGCTCGGCCAACTCAGAGCGGTGCTCGGCGCCCCCGATCTGCCCGATGGAGATACCGAACTGACCAAGCCGAGCTGGGCTTAGGGGCCGCCTAGGTCCAATCGAATTTCGGGATACCGATTGTGACCGCGCATCGTCCTTCCTGCGCTATAGTACGACTCCGTCGTTGAAGGGCACCTCGCCGTTCGACTTGGACGGGAGCCATCTTTGCACGAGCCGGTTTGGGTTCGTTCACCCCTATCCTTAGTTCGACCGACGAAACAAAAGAGTTCTTTGGCTTCGTTTGTGTGCGGGTCAAAATGATTCGGTGGCCCGAATCGTTGCCTCGCTTTGTTTCTTCACAGCACCGGAGATCACGATGCCCAACCCCTATCTCGAGCGTGTGCCGTTTGAGCGCCTCAATCCCTACATGCAGGCGGCCCACGAGCAGAACGTGAAGGTTCACGGCGAGGCCGACCGGGTAGAGATCTACGGCAACGCGCCCCACGTCTTCGAATTCTACCGCAAGGATTTTTACGAACGCCTGTTCTACGCGGGCCAGGTCGATGTGCCGACAAAGGAATTGCTGCGCCTACGACTGGCCGGCATTCACGGCTGCGCCCACTGTAACCGTGGCGACCGTTTGGCAGCCGCCAAGGCAGGGATCGCCCAAGACAAGATCGACAACATCATGGACCCGGCAGCGCCATGCTTTGATGCGCGCGAGCGGGCGATCCTCGACCTCGCCGATCAGATTTCCCTGCCCAACATGCACGGCGAACTGAGCAAGGATCTATACGATCGTTTGCGGGTTCATTACAGCGACGGCGATCTCTATGAACTCGGCGTCGTGGCCGCGGTTCTCACAGGCATGGCGAAATTCCTCTTCGTCTATGACCTAGTGGAGCGAGAACCGAACTGCCCCATCGTCCCGCTCAGCGCCGCAGCGGAATAGCCGGGCACAGAGGTGGGTGGGGGAATGACGGTTGACGACGTCGCAACGGCCACTGCGCCCGCAACCGACTGGAGCCCGCCGCGCACCGTCGAAGAGCGCATCAAAGGGTTTCTTGTCCCGCCGCGGCTCTATATCCGATACAAAGTCGCGAAAGAACGCCTGCGGGGCGAGGCTGAGATGCGTCTGTTGCCATTTCTGGTCGACCGCAACCGCAACGCTGTCGATGCCGGAGCCAACAAAGGAACCTACAGTTTCGTCCTGGGGCAGTTGGCGCGCACCGTCTATGCCTACGAGCCGAATCCCAAGATGTTTGCGGTGCTGCAACGCACCGCGGGGCGCAACGTCGTTGCCTCGCCCCTCGCACTTTCTAACCAGACCGGCGTCGTCGAATTCCGGGTACCGCGCTATGGCAAAGGCAGTTATTCCAACCAGGGCGGTACGCTAAGTGCGATCAAGGTCAACGACGACTACGCGGCGTTACCGGTCAACGCCGAGCGGCTCGACGCTTTGGGCCTGACCGATATCGGGTTTATCAAGATCGATGTCGAGGGGTTCGAGACCGAAGTGTTGGAAGGCGCGCGAGAGATCATTGCTCGCGACCGACCGACATTGATGATCGAAATCGAGGAAAAGCACACTCAAGTGCCGATCGAAGATGCCCTGGCCGGTGTGGTGGCTCTGGGCTATGACGGGTTCTTCTACGACCGGGCTGCACATGCCTTGCGCGCCCTTGGTGCATTTCACCCTGGGGACCATCATCGCAATCCGGTCAAGGGTTACGTCTATAATTTCATTTTTTTCGCCCGGCGCTAGGGCACGATAGCATGACGACGACAATCAAACGGCGCTTCGCCGCAATCGATCTTGGGCAGGTCCACTACTACACCGCCGGCGAGGCCCACGCTGACAATGGCAAAAGGCCCGCGGTTCTGATGCATGCCTCTCCCTTTGCGGCGCGTACCCTCAACCCGCTGACCGCCCAACTCGGCCAGAGCCGATGGGCTCTTGCACCGGATAACCTCGGGCAGGGCGATTCCTGCCCGCCTGCCGCCGACAATCCCGACATTGGATACTTCGGCGACGCGATGGTGCGGTTGTTGGACTCGCTAAAAATCGACAGGGCCGATCTCTACGGTACCCATACCGGTGCCCATACCGCGATGGATGTTGCGATTCGGTATCCCGATCGGGTCGGCAAGTTGATTCTCGACGGGATCGGATTGCCCCCGCGGGAACTCAAAGACGACTATATCGCGCACCTGCGCGAAACCCCGCCCTACGACTACACCGGTTCGCAATACCTCTGGGCGTTCCACGTCATCAAGGACATGTTCATCTGGTTTCCCTACTACCGTCGCGACGCGGCCCACCGCCGCAATCGCGACGTGCCCGCTGCCGACGACTTGCACGACCGCACGCTGGATTTGCTCAAGAATCTGTTCAGCTATCACAAGGCCTATATTGCCGCCTTCGACAATAACGAGAACGGCAAGCGCTTCCCCGATATCCAGGTCCCGACGCTCCTGACCGCAGCGGAGGGCGATATCTCCGGCGCGGCGATGGGCGCGGTCGCCAAGATGATCCCCGACTGCACAAAAAAGAACTATCCGCCCGGCGTGCAACCCGGCGATGTCGGACCGGCGGCGGCGATGTTTGTCGACTGGTTGGATGGCGCATGATGGAAACCATCCGCGGCTTCATCGATATCGACGAAGGGCAGGTGCATTATCGGACTGCCGGACAGGGTGGTACGCCGCTCGTGATGTTTCACGGCTCGCCCGGTTCTTCGAAAATGCTCGACCGGCTTATCCTGGCATTGGGCGAAACGCGTCAGGTCATTGCCCTGGACACAATGGGGCAGGGCGACTCATCGGCACCGGTGCGTGACGATGTCGATATGGCGTACTTCGCGGACGCTGCATGCCGCGCCCTCGATGCCCAGGGCGGTTTTGCCACCGTCGACCTTTTCGGGACCCATACCGGCGCCCGCATCGCCACCGAATTCGCAATTCATTATCCGAAGCGAACGCGCAAGGTAATCCTCGATGGGATGAGTGCGGCGGTGACCCCCCAAGGTCGCGACTACGCCAAGACTCTCGACAAGCGGCATCTGGTCGATCAGGTCGGTACCCAATTCTTCAATGCCTGGACGAGCCTGCGCGACGGCTATTTGTTTTGGCCGGGAACTGCGCGCGATGCAGCTCACCGGCGGCCCACCGGCTTGCCGCCGCTCGACCGTTTGCACGATCATGTGGTCGACATTCTCAAAGGCTTTCGAACCAGCCATCACGCCTATATCGCCGCGGTGACCTACCCGTCGCCTGACCGCTTGCCCCTGATTCCGGTGCCGACATTGGCCGTCTGTGCGCGTAACGATGTGCCCTACCCGAATCTCGATGCAGTGGCGGCGCTGATTCCGGGCTGCACGAAAATGGAGCATCCCCACGACAACCCGGAGACGCTGGCAACCGCAGAAGAAACACGGGAGTTGGCGAAAATGCTGGTTGATTGGCTGGACGGGTAGCGAACCTTAGTAGATCGCGACGCCCGCGAAGTATTCGTGGAGCCACCCGAGGACCGCGTACAGGACGACGCCGACCACGACGGGAATTAGATCGCGCCCGATGGGCACCGGGTCGGGCTTGGCCCAGGTGCCGTTGCGCCTGTTGATCAAGACAATCTCAACCAACGACCACAGTCCGATACCGCCGAAGAGAATTAGAGAGCGCGAGTCGCCGTTGGCCAGGAGGTGGCCGGCGGACCAAAGAAATACGGCGCACAACTGGGGATGGCGGACGTAGCGCTTTATGTTCGTCTTCATCCGTCCCGACGCAAACAGAATGAGCGCCAGCAGCATCGTCGCCATGTTGACGATACGGCCCCAACTCGGTTCGGCGTACACAAAGGAAGGTTCGGCCGTGCGCCATCCGAGAACGATCAGGGCTAGGGAGGCGATGACGATGAGGGAAAAGATCGACTTGTAGGCACCTGGGCGCCGCTCAATCTGCCCCCGCCGCACCGTCGGCGCGACCGACGGAAACAAGTGCACGGCGCACCATAGTAGAACTCCCAAAACCAATATGGTCATCGTGGCGTCTCCCATTTTCTGGTTACATATTGCCGTTTGTTCGGTCCTTGGCCAACGACGTTATGGACAGGGGCTCCCCGTACCGTTTGGGTGCGGTGCGGTTCCGGAAAGTGATGTGCAGCGAAAGCGGGCCATTCCGGTGTCGCTTCCAGGTATGCGTGAAACTCGGGTAGGTAGCCACTCGACCGTGTCGGTCGTACAAACCGAACGGTGTGCCCATAGCGTGCAGGTACTTCCCATAGGCCGTGCCGGTAGAGGTGGCCTAATCCCCATTTCGATACGAGTCGATCGCCACCTGTAATTCGCGCCGCGTGGCGCGGTTGCGTCCGGTTGCCATAAAGGGCGATATCGCCCGCTTCCAGATCGCGCCGACAAATCGGGTGTACGGCGCCGATCGACACCAAGTATTCGGCGAAGCGGCTGTTGGCGAAGAATGTATTTCCGCCAGCGCGTTGCTCGGCGATCGCAATGCGCACATAGTCGGCTTGATCGAATAGATCGAAGGCGTAGGCAAAGCAGTTGAAACCTGCGCGGAGCGATGTTGGCAGCGCCTCGATCCGATGCGGTGCTTCCTCCGCTAGCCGCTCGATTCTCGCGACGTGCTCCCGGAGCGGGACGCGGTCGTTGGTGACGGCGTCGAGGCCGGTGCGCAGCTGTGCGCTTGCGCTCACTCGATGACGATGCGCGGCGCGCTCACCGCATCCTCGGCTAGAGCCCGCTCGATTTTCTCACCAACCCGGCCGGCGATGGCGCGATAGGCGGCGGCATACTCACTGTCCGGTTCAGCCATTACGATGGGCGTACCCGCGTCCGCATGTTCGCGAATCGACAGGTGGAGCGGTATTTCGCCGAGGAATTCTGTTTTCATTTCGCTGGCGGTCTGCCGCGCGCCGCCATGGCCGAAGATTTCCGCACGGTGGCCGCAACTCGGACATAGGAAATAGCTCATGTTCTCGATCACGCCGAAGACCGGCACGTCGACCTTGCGAAACATATTCAGACCCTTGCGTACATCGAGGAGGGCAACGTCCTGCGGTGTGGAAACGATAACGGCGCCGGTGATCGGAACATGCTGGGCCATGGTCAATTGCGCGTCGCCGGTCCCCGGCGGTAGGTCGACCACAAGGATATCGAGCTCGCCCCACATCACTTCGTAAAGGAGTTGCTGAATGGCGCTCATCACCATCGGGCCGCGCCAGATCATCGGCGTGTCTTCTGGCACCAGGAAGCCGATAGACATGCATTTGACGCCGAAATTCTCCTTGGGGATCACCTTTTGTCCGTCCGGCGTCGCGTCGGGGCGCCCGGTCAGGCCCATCATTTTCGGTACGCTCGGTCCGTAGATGTCCGCGTCCATCAGCCCGACCCGCATGCCGGCTTGGGCGAAGCCCATCGCGAGGTTCACTGCCGTCGTCGATTTACCAACGCCGCCCTTGCCCGAGGCAACCGCGAGAATCGAGCGCACACCTGGAACGCTCTTCTTCTGGCTTTGCGCGCCGCTGCTACTGCCGTTGCCCCCACCTCGGCCGGTTCCCATCCCTCCTTTAGCCCCACCGTCGCCGGCTGCCATACCGCCCTTTGCGCCGCCTTTTTGCGGGGCCTCGGAAGCTTGGTGAGCCGTGAGAACGGCTGTTACCGACAAGACTCCCGGCATCTCGAAAATCGCGTCTTCGCATTGTTTGCGCAGGGGTTCGAAGTGGGCGGCGCGTTCAGGGTCGACATTGACCGTGAAGGCTACATGCCCGTTGCGGACTTGCAGTCCCTGGATCAGCCCGCGTTCGATCACGTCTTTGGCATCGTCGGTGCCACGGACGCCGCGTAATATTTCGATTACCGTCTCTTCGGTGACGTCAGTCATCCTTGAACCTGTCGAAAAAAGTCACATATGGGTGCGGTGTCACGCGGAGCATGCCACTGAGGGCCTGAGGTTTGTTTGCAGCAGGGGCCATACGTGTCATATAACCCGCAACAGCGTAAAGACAAATGAACGCAGCGAACTTCCCACAATAAACGAAGGAATTCCGATGCCTTGGAACAATCAGGGAGGCGGCTGGCAGGGTGGCGGTCGCGGTCCATGGGGCGGACAAAACGGTGGTTCGTCTGGGCGCCAACCTCAGGCGCCGGATCTTGAAGACATGCTTCGCCGCGGCCAAGAACGGTTTCGCCGGTTCCTGCCAGGCGGTGGCCGCGGACCGAAGGCCATTCTTGTTGCCCTTCTCGCTGTGGTTGTGATCTGGCTCTTGACCGGTTTCTACCGTGTTGCGCCGGATGAACAGGGGGTCGTTCTCAGGTTCGGCGAATTCGTCAACACCACGGCGCCGGGCCTTCACTATCATCTTCCAAGCCCCATCGAGACGGTGCTGACACCCCAAGTCACGCGGGTTCAGCGGGTCGAAGTCGGGTTCCGGACCGGCGAAGGCCGCCGCGGTAGCCAAGGTGATCTACCTGAAGAAAGCCTGATGCTGACGGGCGATGAAAACATTGTGGACATCGACCTGACGGTGTTTTGGGTGATCAACGACGCGGGCCGGTTCCTGTTCAACATCGAAGATCCGGAATCTACGGTCAAGAATGCAGCGGAAAGCGCTGTGCGCGAGTCCATCGGCCAGTCCGAATTCCAGTTTGCCGTGGCCGAAGGTCGTGCTGCGATCGAACAGCAAACCCGCGACAAAATTCAGCAGATCCTAGATGGTTACCAGGCGGGCATCAGCGTTAATGAAGTGAAGTTGTTGAAGGTCGATCCTCCGGGCGCAGTGATCGATGCCTTCCGCGATGTGCAACGGGCCCGCGCCGACCTTGAAACCCAACGGAACGAAGCCGAAACCTACGCCAACGATATCTTGCCGCGTGCGCGTGGTGACGCGGTTCGCTTGGTCCTCGAAGCAGAAGCTTACCGCGAACAGGTCGTTCAGACCGCGGAAGGCGACGCTCAGCGGTTCTTGTCGATCTATGGCGAGTATAAGAACGCTAGGGAGATCACTGCACGGCGTATGTATCTGGAAACGATGGAAAAAGTTCTCGGTAACATGACCAAGATCATCATCGATTCCGATTCCGGCCAAGGCGGCGTCGTTCCCTATCTTCCGCTCAATGAACTGACTCGCACCCCCGCCGCAAGCGGCAGCGCAGGAGGCAGCCAATGAAACGTAGCGCTCTCATCGTCCTGGCCGTCGCGGCCCTCATCGTTGTAATCGGAGCTGCATCGTCGCTCTTCACAGTTCATCAAACTCAGCAAGTGATCGTGCTGCAGTTCGGCGATCCGAAGCGGGTTATCAGCGAGCCGGGGCTGAATTTCAAAATACCGTTTATCCAGAACGTTGAGACATTGGATAAACGCATCCTTAACTATGACGGCCCCGCTGAAGAAATCATTGCGGCCGATCAGAAGCGGCTCGTCGTCGATACCTTCACGCGTTACAAGATCGTCGACCCGCTTCGGTTCTTTATCTCGGTTCAGACTCAGGCGGTTGCCGAGACCCGGTTGGGGCCGATCGTGAACTCTAGCCTTCGGCGGGTTCTTGGTGAAGTGCCGCTGTCGTCAGTACTGACCGATGAGCGCCCGGCGCTGATGGCGCAGATTACGAACTTGGTTGGCCAACAAACTGCAAACCTCGGGATCGAGGTAGTCGATGTCCGGATCAAGCGTGCGGATCTACCGTCGGAGAACAGTCAAGCCATTTTCCGGCGTATGCAGCGCGAACGTGAGCGCGAAGCGGCAGAGTTCCGTGCCCAGGGCGCCGAGCAAGCCCAACGCATTCGGGCGACAGCGGATCGCGAGCGTGTCGTGATTACGGCCCAAGCCCAGCGCGATTCGCAAATCCTTCGCGGTGAGGGCGATGCCCTGCGCAACAAGGTATTCGCCGAAGCCTATGGTCAGGACCCGGACTTCTTTGCCTTTTACCGCGCAATGCTTGCCTACGAAAACACTCTGGCCAAGGAAGATACGAGCATGGTCCTGTCGCCAGATAGCGAGTTCTTCCGTTACTTCCAAAACTTCGAGTCGGTCTTGTTCCCGGGGCGGGCGGCCCAACAATAGGGTCGCGCCGCCCCATCGATAGGTCGAAAGCGATAACAAGACGGTGATACCCGTCCTCCGAGGTTCTCTTTGGAGATACTGATTGTCGGGCTCGGCATTGCCCTGATCCTTGAAGGCATCCTTTACGCGTCGATGCCTGACCGGATGAAACGGTTGATGGCCGCGGTTCTTCAGCAGGAGAGCGGCAGCCTGCGGGCCGTCGGCCTTGGCTTGGCACTGGCTGGGCTAGTTCTGGTGGCAATCGTTCGCCTTTAGACCACGCTGGTCGCTAGCTTGTCCCGACAATGCCCGGAGCCATATATTGATTGAGCGGTCGCGCCGGAATGATCCCCGGTCGGTCGTGTTTATGGGAACAGGCCAAACCGATCCTGGTGGCCGAATCGCCTGTGGGAGTATCGCCTCGATGTCGAAACCTGATCGGCCCCGTTCCAGTATGGTTCGCCACCAACCCTCCGGAGAAGTCTTTAGAATGGGTAGGTGGTCCTTTGGGGCATTGGTCCTGTTGGCCGCAATGGTGCTGGCGTCGGTTGCGCAAGCTGCGGATCGGCCAATTAGTTTTGCCGATCTCGCCGAGCGCCTGAAGCCTGCGGTCGTAAACGTCTCAACGTCGCAGTCGGCCCGCGCGGTCGTGCAGAGCGAACGGCCCCAGGCACCGCCGGGATCGCCGTTCGAGGACTTTTTCCGCGATTTCTTCGATCGTCAGCAGCGCGACGGCGCACCCGGTCCGCAACGCCGCGCGCAATCGTTGGGTTCCGGTTTTGTGATCGACAAGTCTGGCATCGTGGTGACCAACTACCATGTCATCGCGGATGCTGATGAGATCACGGTAATATTCGATGACAACACCTCGTTTCCCGCGGAGATCGTGGGGCGCGATCAAAAGACCGATCTCGCGGTGCTACGGATCAAAGCCGATCAAGACTTACCGGCGGTTCCGTGGGGCGATTCCGAGGTCTCCCGAGTTGGTGACTGGGTTGTCGCGATCGGTAACCCCTTTGGCCTGGGCGGATCGGTGACGGCGGGCATTATTTCCGCCCGCGGTCGCAACATAAACGCCGGTCCCTACGATAATTTCATCCAGACCGACGCCTCGATTAACCGCGGCAATTCCGGTGGGCCGATGTTCAATCTCGACGGCGAGGTTATCGGCATCAACACGGCGATCTTTTCGCCTTCGGGCGGATCGGTCGGCATTGGCTTCGCGATTCCCTCCAACCTCGCAAAGCGTGTCGTCCAACAACTGATTGAGTTCGGTGAAACCAAACGCGGTTGGCTAGGGGTTCAAATTCAAACCGTGAATGACGAGATCGCGGAAAGCCTTGGGCTCGACAAGCCGCGCGGCGCTCTCGTATCCAAGGTCAACGATGGCGGGCCCGCCGCTGAGGCGGGGATTGAAGCTGGCGACGTGATATTGGAGTTCGCCGATCGTCCTGTCGTCGAAATGAGGACTTTGCCGCGCATCGTCGCCGACACTGAAATCGGTCAGACTGTCAGTGTCGTGGTTTGGCGCAAGGGAGCGGAGAAAAAACTTCGCGTCAAAGTCGGTGAACTAGAAGAGGTCCAGGAAGCGGCCTTCGCGCCAAATCAACCGACACCGGGGCGCAGCGAAGCGCTCGGGATGACGTTGTCGCCGTTGACCCCGGAAACACGTAACGAGTTTCAACTCGGCGAGGAGTCCAAGGGCGTGGTGGTCACCGGTGTCGAGGGGGACAGCACGGCGGCGGAGCGCGGCATCAGGCCCGGCGACGTCATCGTCGAGGTCAATCAGGAGCAAGTGGCCAGTCCACAGGAAGTCGCAGACAAGATTAAGGGCGTCCAGGAATCAGGCAGAAAATCGGTTCTGCTGCTGGTGGAGCGATCGGGCGATCTGCGCTTCGTCGCGGTCCGCCTCGATCAAGGGTAAGGCGCTGACAGGATAGGCGATGGGAAGGGGTGCTCGAGGGTACCCCTTTTCTTATTCGCAGGGGTTGATGAACGCGTCGCGCGGGTACCCCTGCAAAAATAGGAGAGCGGTCAGGTCTGCGTACTCGATTCGGACGTCGGCTTGGTCGGCAACGGTCGGTTTGGCGTGGAAAGCGACTCCGAGGCCGGCTGCTTCGATCATCGCCAGATCGTTCGCGCCGTCGCCAACAGCCAACGTATCCGCAATCGCACATCCACGAGAAGCGGCTAGATTTTCGAGAGCGTCGCGCTTAGCGGCCCGCCCGAGAATGGGTTCACCTACGGTACCCCGGAGCATGCCTGCCCCGTCGGTCAGGAGTTCGTTGGCTTGATCGATATCGAATCCGGCCCGTTCCCGGATTCGGTTGGTGAAGAAGGTAAATCCGCCCGACACCAGCGCCGTGTAGGCGCCGTGCGCACGCATGGTCGCGACCAAGGTGCGGGCGCCCGGGTTCAGTGTGATGCGGGTATTCAACACAGCTTCCATGTCCGCTGCACTCAGGCCCGCAAGCATGGCCGCGCGTTCGCGTAGCGCGCCTTCGAACTCGATCTCGCCGCGCATCGCGCGCTCGGTAATGGCCGACACCTGGTCACGCAGACCCATTGCGGCCGCGAGTTCATCGATACACTCCTGACCGATTACCGTCGAATCCATATCGGCGATCAGGAGTTTCTTGCGTCGGTTGCCGGCTGCTTGCACACCGACGTCGATGGGATCGCCCGTAATCGCGGCTTCGGCGACTGCGCGGGCGCGCTTTAGGTCGCCCCCTCGAAGCTCTAGGTCGACTGCCTCGCTAGGGCTCAACCACGTGGGCAGTCCCGGCGCAAAGCCGGCGTCGGTCAGTGCCCGGGCCACCGCGTCGACCAGGGTGTCCTCAAGCGCTTGGCGGCGAGGATCGGCAATCAGAGTCACGATTCCGGTCATGCGCGACCGCTCTGTGTGACAAGGCGTAGAACAAACTGGTAAGGCTTTGGCACAACGACCAACTCATTAGTTATGGAACCGCCCGTCGTCTTATTGACCGGTCCGACCGCCAGCGGCAAGTCGGCCTTGGCCCTCGAATTTGCTTCCCGCCTCGAGCGGATGGGCGGGGCGACGATTATCAACGCCGATAGTATGCAGGTCTATCGCGAGTTGCGCATTCTGACGGCGCGGCCATCGCCCGCCGAGGAGGAAGCCGCACCGCACCGGCTCTACGGAACGTTGCCCGCAGCGCAACCATGGTCGGTCGCGGCCTTCCGCACGGACGCCCAACGCGAAATCGCCGCGGCAAAATCCGCGGGGCGGACGGCGATCGTGGTCGGTGGGACGGGGCTCTATTTCCGCGCTCTTGTCGACGGTCTCGCGCCGATCCCCGATACGCCCGCCGACATCCGCGAGGATGCTCGTTCCATGATGGCGCGGATTGGTCCCACGTCGTTCCATGCCGCGCTCGCGGCCCGAGATCCAGAATCTGCCGCTGCCCTGGGGGGCGGTGACAGTCAACGCCTGGTGCGGGCCTGGGAGGTGTTGGTTGCGACGGGGCGGTCGATAGCGTCGTGGCAACGCGACCCACCACAAGGGGGGTTGGGCGGCGCGATCGTGTGCGGGGTGCTTGAGGTGCCCCGGGAGACGCTCTATCGCCGCATCGACGCGCGGTTCGTTGAGATGTTCGATGGGGGCGGTCTGGACGAGGTGCAGGCGTTGATCGACCTCGGAGGCTCGCCCGACGTTCCTGCCCGCCGGGCGGTCGGTGTCCGCGAAATGACCGGATATCTGGCTGGGGATCTCAACCGAACCCGTGCGATCGAGTTGGGCCAGCAGGCAACTCGGCGTCTCGCGAAGCGGCAACTCACCTGGAATCGTAATCAAATTACGAGTTGGGTTAGAATCCAGCAAGATTCGGAAACCTCTATTAACGATTTCTTTGCGAAAATTCGCCAATAGTGGTTGACCCCCTTGGGCGAAGCGTTTAGGTTCCCGCGAATTGTAAGGAATCCGGGGGTTTCTGGACCCTCCGATCGCTCAACTAACAACCGCCTGGGTAACCTTGTTCCTCTCGATCAGGGTGAAGGGCGGTTTCGTTGTTCGGTGACCGGGGGCCACAAAGGTGTTGCGATGAGCCGAGATCAAATGACTGGCGCCGAAATGATCATTCGAGCCTTGCTCGATCAGGGTGTCGAGGTCGTCTTTGGTTACCCAGGCGGCGCAGTCCTACCGATTTACGACGCGATCTTCGGGCAGAACAAGCTGCGGCATATCCTGGTTCGCCACGAGCAGGGCGCCGTACACGCCGCCGAAGGCTATGCCCGTTCTACCGGCAAGGTCGGCGTCGTGCTGGTCACCTCCGGCCCGGGCGCCACCAATGCCGTGACGGGTTTGACCGATGCCCTGATGGACAGCGTGCCGATCGTTTGCATCACCGGACAGGTGGCAACCCATCTGATTGGCAACGACGCCTTCCAGGAGGCGGACACCACTGGCATTACCCGCCCGTGTACCAAACATAACTACCTGATAAAGCGGGCGGACGACGTGGCTCGAGTAGTGCACGAGGCGTTCTATGTTTCGCGCAGCGGCAGGCCGGGGCCCGTCGTCATCGACATGCCGAAAGACATCCAGATGGCCAAGGGCAAATACGTCGGCCCGGAAAAGGTCGTCCACCGGACCTATCAACCGCGCGTTAAGGGCGATGCCGGGGCAATCGAACGGGCCGTCAAGCTCATCGCGGGCGCAAGGAGGCCGATCCTTTATGCGGGCGGAGGGGTCATCAACTCGGGTCCGGAAGCCTCGAAGCGGCTTGCCGAACTGGCACGCCTCACAGGCGCGCCGGTGACCAATACGCTCATGGGATTGGGCGGGTTTCCCGGGTCGGACCCTCAGTTTGTCGGCATGCTCGGGATGCATGGCACCTACGAAGCGAACCTCGCGATGCACGATTGCGATGTGATGGTGTGCATCGGTGCGCGGTTCGATGACCGGATCACAGGGCGGCTCGATGCATTTAGTCCCAAGTCCAAGAAGATCCACATCGATATCGATCCGTCCTCGATCAACAAGAACGTTCCCGTCGATATTCCGATTGTCGGCGATGTCGGCTCGGTTCTAGAGGACATGATCGCCGTCTGGAAAGCCGACGGGTTGTCCTGCGACAAGAAAGCACTCAAGGATTGGTGGCGAACGATCGATGGATGGCGCGGTCGCGACTGCCTACGCTATGACCAGAACGATTCGGTGATCAAGCCGCAATATGCGATCGAACGCCTCTATGCGCTGACCAAGGACCGAGAGACCTTCATTACGACCGAAGTCGGCCAACATCAGATGTGGGCCGCTCAATTCTACAAGTTCGAATCGCCGAACCATTGGTTGACGTCGGGCGGGCTTGGGACAATGGGGTATGGCATGCCCGCCGCAATTGGCGTTCAGCTCGCGCATCCGGATGCCCTTGTCGTGGACATTGCGGGTGAAGCGTCGATCCTGATGTGCATTCAAGAGCTGTCCACGGCCGTCCAATACAAACTGCCGATCAAGATATTTATCTTGAACAACGAATACATGGGCATGGTGCGGCAGTGGCAAGAACTCCTGCATGGCGGCCGTTATTCCGAGAGCTATTCGGCGGCGCTGCCGGATTTCGTCAAGCTGGCAGAGTCCTTCCACGCCAAGGGGCTGCGGGCCCATCGCCCGGCCGATGTCGACGGCGTGATCAAAGAGATGCTGCAAACAGACGGTCCGGTGCTTGCCGATATCGTCGTGGACCAGGCCGAGAACTGCTACCCGATGATTCCCTCCGGGTCCGCCCACAACGAAATGATTCTCGGTGCCTCGGAGGTCCGCGAGGTCTCGGACGCCGGCAAGGCGTTGGTTTAGGAACACATCCATGGCGGCAACGGAAAAACGGGCGCGGCGACACACGATCGCGCTACTTGTCGACAATGAGGCGGGTGTTTTGGCCCGCGTGATCGGATTGTTTTCGGGCCGAGGCTACAACATCGAGAGCCTGACGGTGGCAGAGACCGACCCCTCCAATCTGCGCTCGCGCATCACGATCGTGACCTCCGGGACTCCGATGGTGATCGAGCAGATCAAGGCGCAGTTGAGCCGCCTGGTACCGGTTCACAAGGTGCGCGATTTGACGATCGAAGGGCCTTATGTCGAGCGCGAACTCGCCCTGATCAAGGTATCGGGGAAGGGCGAGCCGCGGGTGGAGAGTTTGCGCATTGCGGATATCTTCCGCGCCCGCGTGGTCGACAGCACAAACGATTCCTTTGTTTTCGAATTGACAGGTGCCAGCGAAAAGCTCAATGCCTTCGTCGAATTGATGAAACCCCTGGGATTGGTCGACGTGTCGCGGACCGGAGTCGTCGCCATTAGTCGGGGCGCAGACGCCCTTTAAACAACCTACCAAGAGGATAGCTATGCGCGTGTATTACGACCGCGATGCGGATGTAAACCTGATCAAATCGAAGAAAGTCGCGATCGTCGGCTATGGCAGCCAAGGCCACGCGCACGCCCTCAACCTGAAAGACTCGGGTGCCAAAGAGGTCGTCGTTGCGCTTCGACCGGATTCAAGCAGTCGCGCCAAGGCCGAGGCAGCGGGCATCAAGGTCATGGACGTGTCCGAAGCGGCTAAGTGGGCCGACGTCGTGATGATGCTGACCCCGGACGAGCTTCAGCGCCACATTTACCGCGAACATTTGCACGACAACATGAAGAAGAACGCCGCGCTCGCGTTCGCCCACGGTCTGAATATCCACTTCAAACTGATCGAGGCGCGCAGCGATTTGGATGTCTTCATGGTGGCTCCGAAAGGGCCCGGCCACACGGTACGCTCCGAATACGCCCGCGGCGGCGGGGTTCCCTGCTTGATTGCCGTGGCGCAGGACTCGACCGGTAACGCCCACGACATCGGCTTGTCCTATGCCTCGGGGATCGGCGGCGGCCGCGCCGGCATTATCGAGACGAGCTTCCGCGAGGAGTGCGAGACAGATTTGTTCGGCGAGCAGGTTGTTCTCTGCGGCGGTCTGACGAGTTTGATCCAAGCCGGTTACGAAACCCTCGTCGAGGCTGGCTACGCGCCGGAAATGGCGTATTTCGAGTGCCTCCACGAGGTCAAGCTGATCGTCGATTTGATCTACGAAGGCGGCATCGCGAACATGCGCTACTCGATCTCGAATACCGCCGAGTACGGCGACTACACACGTGGTCCGCGGATCATTACCGATCAAACCAAAGCCGAAATGAAACGGGTTTTGAACGAAATTCAGACCGGCCAATTTGCGCGCGACTGGATGTTGGAAAACGAGGTCGGGCAGACCAGCTTCAAAGCGGTGCGGGCACGGCAGGCCGAACATCCGATCGAAGAAGTCGGTGAACGTTTGCGGGCGATGATGCCGTGGATCTCGCAGAACAAGTTGGTCGACAAGACCAAGAACTAACCGCAACGCCTCACCAGGGTGTGACAGGGCCGGCCTCGCGCCGGCCCTTTTTTTGTCTTCTAATGCCTGTGCGGCTAGGGGCGGGGCCGTTCCGGTGAATAATTTGCGACCAACAACTGAACGCGGAACACGCCGCCGGTCGCGCCTGTGGTGGAGAACGCTTACGACCGTTGCGGTCCTGGTGTTTGGTGGCTTTTTAGCTGTGCGTTACCTGCCGCCCGTCCTGCCGGCTTTGGAAGAGATGGATATTTCTACGGAGGCTTTCGCGCAGTTCATGCGCGATGCGGGGGGTTGGGGCGTGGCAGGATCGATCGGCCTGATGATCGTCCATTCGTTCGTGCCGTTTCCGGCCGAGTTCGTCGCCTTTGCGAACGGAATGGTTTACGGCCCGGTGTGGGGTGCGGCGATAACCTGGGTCGGCGCCATGCTTGGCGCCTTCGTTGCGTTCGGTTTAGCGAGGTGGCTGGGTCGACCGTTCGTCGAGGCGGTGGTCCCCAACCGGCACCGTCTTCGCCTCGACCAATGGGCCGCGCGCAGCGGCTGGCAGGCAGTCTTTTTCAGCCGGTTCCTGCCGGTTATTTCGTTCAATCTGGTGAACTACGCCGCGGGGCTAACGACGGTGAGCCTTGCGACATTCGCGCTCGCGACTGGATTAGGTATCCTGCCGGTCACGGTGGTAATGGTCGTTCTCGGCCACAACATGTCGGCGATGCCATGGCAATCGTGGCTTACGTTGGCAGCAAGCGGATTGCTGGTTTGGGGAACGCTCCACTGGGTGGTCCGGCGACGCACGCGGCGACAAAGAAGAGGGGACTAGCAGAATGGCCGACCGATCGGCGAAAGATGTAATCGATTTTTGGTTCAGCGACCGCGATGAAACCGGCGCTTTCGTCTTCCGCAAAGCCTGGTTTGAAAAGGATCCCGCGTTCGACGAGACGATTCGCCAAAAGTTCGGCGCGCTTTATCGCAGCGCCGCAGCGCGTACACTCGATGGGTGGCGTGGCGCCCCGCGTACAGCATTGGCGCTGGTTGTCGTACTCGACCAGTTTTCCCGAAACATGTTTCGCGACAACCCGGCGATGTACGAGGCCGACGAGTATGCCGTCGAGGTAGCAACCGGCGCCATCGAACAAGATCATCACCTGGCATTTCCTCTGATCCAGAAATGGTTCTTCTACATGCCCTTGATGCATAGCGAGAACCTGGCGCACCAAGACACGTGCGTTCGTCTCTTCCGAGAACTTCCCGATAGCGAGATCGTCGCGCGGGGGCGCGAAGCCGCCCAGCAACACCGCGACATAGTTGCGCGCTTCGGTCGCTTCCCTCACCGCAACACGATCCTCGGCCGGCCCACCACCGAAGAAGAGGCGGCATTCCTCCTGGAGCCGAATTCGTCCTTCTGATGCCGTGCGATTCATCGAAACCTGTTGCATGGAGGCCACAAAAGGGCGTAAAACCCACAATTGTCAGGTTTTGTGAGTACTCTTACCGAATTTTGCGAGTATTCACTGTAAGGTAATTCGCTAACGCACTGATTCACTGTGAAGAATCCAATGAGCAAAACTTCTCAACTGGATAACATCCAACGGCCAGCTTTGGCTGCATTGGCGTGCGTGCGCGACCGGTTCCTCGTCCTTCGACTTACGCGCCCCTGAGCGGCACGTATGTGGATACGGGCTCGTTCAGGGGAGTTGAACAAGTCCAGTGATCCAATTTTCTGAAGGAACGAGACAATGAACACCATTCCCGAATCCGAGCGCGTCATCATTTTCGATACGACCCTGCGCGACGGCGAGCAATCGCCCGGCGCGTCGATGAATCTCGAAGAAAAGCGTCGCATTGCCCTGATGCTCGAGGCGATGGGCGTCGATGTCATCGAGGCTGGATTTCCGATTGCCTCCAACGGCGATTTCGAGGCCGTCAACGAGATCGCGAAGCTGGTCAAGGAATCGATCGTGTGCGGCTTGGCCCGTGCCGGTGCCAAGGATGTCGACCGTGCGGCGGAGGCCCTGCGGCCCGCAGCGCGGAAACGAATTCATACGTTCATCGCCACAAGTCCGCTGCACATGAAGTTCAAGCTCCAGATGACCCCGGAAGAGGTGCATCAAGCGGTTCAGGACTCGGTCACGCGCGCCCGCAATAACACCGACGACGTCGAGTGGTCGTGCGAAGACGGGACCCGATCGGAACGGGATTTTCTCTGCCGCGTGATCGAGACAGCGATCAAAGCGGGTGCGACGACGATCAATATCCCCGACACGGTGGGTTACACCATTCCGTCGGAATATACTTCGCTGATCGAAGAGGTTCGAAATCGGGTCCCCAATATCGATAAAGCCCGGATTTCGGTGCATTGTCACAACGACTTGGGGCTGGCTGTTGCGAACTCCTTGGCCGGTGTCGCCGCTGGTGCGCGCCAGGTCGAATGCACCATCAACGGGTTGGGCGAACGTGCCGGCAACGCGGCGCTCGAAGAAATTGTCATGGCGTTGCGAACCCGTCGGGATGCGATGCCTTACAGCACCGGAATACGAACCGAAAACATCACTAAAGCTTCGCGGCTGGTTTCGACCATCACCGGGTTCGCCGTACAGCCCAACAAAGCCATCGTCGGTGCCAATGCGTTCGCGCATGAATCGGGCATCCACCAGGACGGCATGCTCAAGAATGCCGAAACCTACGAGATCATGACGCCCGAGTCGGTCGGCCTGACCCAGTCCAATCTCGTTCTTGGCAAACACTCAGGCCGACACGCGTTTCGCAAAAAGCTGACCGAACTCGGCTTCGAACTGGGCGACAATGCCATACAGGACGTGTTCCGCCGCTTCAAAGATCTGGCCGACAAGAAGAAGGAAGTCTTCGACGAAGATATCGTTGCCTTGGTGGACGATGAAGTTCGGACGAACGACCGGATCCAGTTCGTCGCGCTGCAGGTTGTTGCCGGCTCCAGGGGGCCGCAGACCGCCGATCTCGAGTTGGAGATCGACGGCGTCGCCAAATCGACCCACGCCACCGGCGACGGTCCGGTCGATGCGACCTTCAATGCGATTGGCGCGCTATTTCCCCATACGGCGAATCTGCAACTCTATCAGGTGCATGCCGTGACGGGCGGCACCGATGCGCAGGCCGAGGTAACCGTTCGGCTGGAGGAGAACGGCAAGACGGTCAACGGGCTGGGCGCCGATACCGATACGTTGGTCGCGAGCGCACGGGCCTATATCAACGCGCTGAACAAACTTTTGGTAAAGCGCGAGAAGACGGCACCTACGGCAATGTCAGCCTGACATGGCCGCTATTTTTTGTGATCGGTGGGAATGAGGCTTGGCAAACATGTTTTCTAATTTGTTCGGGATAATGTCGGCCGACATGGCAATCGACCTGGGGACGGCCAACACGTTGGTCTATGTCAAGGGACGGGGCATTGTCCTGAACGAACCGTCGGTGGTTGCCATCATCAACCAGCGAGGCAAGAAACAAGTTCTCGCGGTGGGCGACGAAGCCAAGATGATGCTCGGACGTACGCCAGGCAACATCGAGGCCATTCGCCCGCTCCGCGACGGGGTTATCGCCGATTTCGAGATCGCCGAGGAAATGATCAAGCATTTCATTAGCAAAGTGCATAACCGGCGGAGTTTTGCCAGTCCACAGGTCATAATTGCCGTTCCGTCCGGGTCTACGGCGGTCGAGCGGCGGGCGATTCAAGAGTCGGCAGAGAGCGCCGGTGCGCGGCGGGTTTACTTAATCGAGGAGCCGATGGCGGCAGCGATCGGTGCCGGACTACCGGTGACCGAGCCAACCGGATCGATGGTGGTCGATATAGGTGGCGGCACCACCGAGGTCGCCGTTCTGTCCCTCGGCGGCATCGTTTATGCGCGATCGGTTCGGGTCGGCGGCGATAAAATGGATGAGGCGATCATCGCCTACATTCGCCGCAACCATAACCTCCTCGTGGGTGAATCGAGCGCCGAGCGGATCAAGCAGCAGATCGGTACCGCCTGTCCGCCGGAAGACGGCAACGGCGATTCGATGCAGATCAAGGGCCGCGATTTGATGAACGGGGTTCCTAAGGAACTCATCATCTCGCAGCGGCAAATCGCCGAAGCGTTGGCTGAACCGGTCGGCGCCATCATCGAGGCCGTGAAAGTGGCTTTGGAGCATACTGCGCCCGAGCTTGCCGCCGACATCGTCGACAAGGGTATCGTCCTGACTGGCGGCGGTGCGCTGCTCGGCAATCTCGACATGGTTCTTCGCAATGCAACGGGTCTCCCGGTGTCCATTGCGGATGAGCCGCTGAGTTGCGTCGCGCTCGGCACCGGCCGTGCGCTTGAGGAGCTAAAGTCGCTGAAAGGCGTTTTGTACCAACAGTATTGACCGCCGCGCCGCATGGGGAGGGGCGTAGCTGGAACAACGGGAGTCATGAGCGTTGAGAGCGCCACAACGTAGCGTCCTAAAAGCTGCGGTTCCCATTCGGAATCTGTTGCAGCGCTTCGCCTTCGTGCTTCTTGTTGGATCGGCGTTCGCTCTGATGTTGCTGGGACGATTCGACAACGCCGCCGTCGAACGGGCGCGGCTTGGCATCGTCGACGCCTTCACGCCGATCCTAGATGTCGTTTCTCGGCCGGTTAGTGCCGCCAACGCCGTCGTGCGCGATATCGGCGAGCTCATCGAATTACGTACCGAGCTCGCGCGCGTCAAGGAAGAGAACGAACGGCTTTTACAATGGCAAACCGTTGCGCGGCGACTCGAGGCGGAGAACGCGGCTTTCCGATCGTTGCTTTCGGCAAAAATTGAAACGTCGTCGTTTTTGGTCGCGGCTCGGGTCGTGGCCGATGCCGGTGGGCCCTTCGTGCGAACCGTTCTCCTCAACGCCGGTCTTCGTGACGGCGTCGCCAAGGGGCAGGCCGTCGTGAATGCAGAGGGGATGGTAGGCCGTATCGCGGAGGTCGGCGAACGCTCGTCCCGTGTCTTGCTTCTAAGCGACTTAAACTCGCGCGTTCCTGTAGTGAACGAGCGTTCCGGGCAGCGGGGGGTGCTCGCTGGGGACAACTCCGAATGGCCGCAATTGGTGTTTCTGCCCAATCAGGCGCAGGTTCAACCCGGTGATCCGATTGTCACTTCCGGCCACGGCGGACTCCTACCGCCGGGTTTGCCGATAGGGGTCGTCGCATCAACTGGAGACGGCGGCGTTAGGGTCCAACCGCTTGTTAATTGGCACAGGTTGGAATTTGTCCGCGTCGTTCGGTACGACCTGCCGCGCCTGGAAGTCGGTGCAGATGGTAAGCGCTGATATGTCCGATTCCGTCGGCGACCGCCTCTCGCAGATCGCCAGAAATGGAACGCCGGGCCTGCTCGCCCTGGTGCTCGTGCTGCTTTCCATTGCACCTTACAACTTTCCCGGAAGTGCACAGCTCATGCCGCCGTTAGCATTGATGGCGATATTTCATTGGGGAATATATCGCCCAGACCTGCTGCCCGGCCCACTTGCGTTCATCCTCGGGCTTCTCCAGGACATCCTTAGTGGCGGCCCGCTCGGGATGTGGGCGTTAGTCTTCCTGTTGGTTCTATTTGTCATGGCGTCCCAACGGCGATTCTTTCTGGGCAAGAAATTCGTCGTCGAATGGTTGGGATTTGCGTTGGTAACTCCAGTCGTTTTCTTCGCGATCTGGATATTGGGGTCTTTTTACGTAGGCGCGTTTGCGAACCCCGGAACGGTACTGGTTCAGGCCCTGCTCACTGCCGCATTCTATCCTGTCATGAGCTGGTTCATGAGCGCGACCCGACGGATAGTCGGTAGAATCTAGTGAAGCGCGACCTCAATACTCACCGCACGTTCACACGCCGCGCGCTCCTGCTCGGCGGCGCCCAAGCCGCTCTAGTAACGGGGCTTGCCGCGCGGATGTACTATCTCCAAGTCATCGAATCCGAGCAGTACAAACTGCTCGCAGACGAGAACCGGATCAATCTGCGGCTGTTGCCGCCCCCGCGGGGTCGCGTTCTCGACCGCACCGGGGTCGAGTTGGCGAACAATCAACAGAACTACCGCGTCGTTTTGATCGCAGAACAGGCAGACAACGTCGCGCAGACGCTGGAAGCCCTAGCCGAACTTATCCCCCTTGATGCCTATGAGCGGGCGAAGGTGTTGCGTGAAGTGAAGCGGCGCCGATCGTTTGTGCCGGTAACGGTCGCCGAGAACTTGACCTGGGAAGAGTTTGCCCGTGTCAACGTCTATGCGCCCGACCTGCCGGGGATTCAGCCCGACATCGGTGAGACTCGGGCCTATCCCTACGGCGGAAAAATGGCGCACGTCGTCGGTTATGTCGGTGCTGTCAGCGAACGCGACCTAACCGGTGATCCGTTGCTTGAGTTGCCCGGGTTTCGCGTGGGCAAGAGTGGTATCGAGCGGACCCGCGAAGAGTATTTGCGCGGTAAGGCAGGGGTCAGCCGGGTGGAAGTCAATGCTTTCGGCCGCGTGATTCGCGAACTCAACAGGCGCGAGGGTCAGCCTGGCGAAGATCTCCGTCTCTCCCTCGATGCCGAGCTGCAAAACCATATGATGGATCTTCTGGGCGACGAGAGTGCCTCGGCGGTCGTCATGGACATTCACTCTGGCGAGGTTCTGGGGCTGGCATCGACCCCCGGCTTCGATCCGCAGGCATTCAACATCGGCCTCACGCAGCAAGCGTGGACCGACCTGACGGGCGACCCCCGCAATCCATTGATGAACAAGGCGATTGCCGGACAATACCCACCAGGATCGACCTTCAAGATGATCGTGGCTATGGCGGCGTTGGATGCTGGCTTGGTTTCGCCCGAGCAGAAGATCTTTTGTTCAGGGCATGTTGATTTAGGAAACCAACGGTTTCATTGCTGGAAACGAACCGGCCACGGCAACATGGAGATGCTCGATGCGATCGAACAGTCATGCGACGTCTATTTCTACGACATAGCCAAACGCGTTGGGATCGATCGCATTGCCGAGACCGCACGGCACTTCGGTCTCGGCGTGGAAACTGGCATCGAAATTCCCGCGGAGCGCAAGGGCTTGATGCCGACGCGAGAATGGAAAAAGGCGCGCACAGGCGAGGCGTGGCAACAGGGAGAAACGTTAGTCGCAGGCATCGGCCAAGGCTTCGTATTGATCACTCCGTTACAGCTTGCGGTGATGACTGCGCGCATTGCCAATGGTGGTTTCGCGGTGAAGCCCCGGCTCATCATGGACTCTCCGGAAAGCGGCGAAACCGTCACAGAGCCGGAGCGCATGCCGATCGGAAGAAATGCGCTTCAGCTCGTTGTTGAAGCGATGCGTCGCGTTTCCAATGTGCCGACCGGGACCGCGTTTGCTGCGCGCATCAAGGATACCTCGATGGCGCTATCGGGAAAGACCGGTACGTCGCAGGTCCGCCGAATAACCCGGGCCGAACGTGAGAATCGGGTTCTGCGCAATGACGAGTTGCCTTGGGAGCAGCGCGACCACGCCCTCTTCGTTGCGTTTGCGCCCACATCCGCGCCGCGATACGCAGTATCGGTGGTGGTCGAACATGGCGGGTCGGGATCCAGCGCTGCGGCACCCCTTGCACGCGATATCTTGATCAAGGTCCAGGAACTCGAACGCGCGGGCCGCGGATCGCTGGCGACGGTGCGGCCTCAGGCCGAGGGGCGCGGATAACGCCATGGCATTGGTGGACGATCGCCGAAACGAGATGACCTTTTTTCAAAAGGTCCGAAACACCAATTGGTTTCTGATTGTCTTGCTTTTCCTGACGGCCGGATTTGGTATTGCCATGCTCTACTCGGTAGCCGGCGGCAAGATGGACCCGTGGGCTTCGCGTCAGGCGGTCCGCTTCGCCGTAGGTGCGTCCTTGATGCTGTTCGTTGCGTTCGTGGACATCCGAATCTGGCTTCGTCTGGCGTATCCGCTCTACGCGATTGGACTAGTCCTACTGCTGATCGTCGAGGTGATGGGCGAGGTTGGGATGGGTGCCCAGCGCTGGATCGATCTCGGGTTCTTCAATCTGCAACCGTCCGAGGTGATGAAGATTGCACTTGTCCTCGCATTGTCGCGCTACTTCCATGGTCTGAATGCCGAAGATGTACAGCGTTTTCGGTGGTTATTGATCCCGATCGTCATGGCGCTCGTACCGGCAGCGCTAGTACTGGTCGAGCCGGATCTGGGCACCGCAATTCTGCTTTTCCTGGGCGCGGGCGCCTTGTTCTTTGCCGCAGGGGTGCTTTGGTGGAAGTTCGCTCTCGTGTTCGTTGGTGCGCTTGGAGCGATTCCCTTCGTTTGGGATCGTCTTCACCTCTACCAGCGCGAACGGGTCTTAACTTTGTTCAACCCAGAGCGCGACCCTCTCGGCGCGGGTTACCAGATCATGCAATCCAAGATCGCCCTAGGGTCGGGCGGTCTTTGGGGTAAGGGGTATCTCTTGGGTACCCAAAGCCACCTGAACTTCCTGCCCGAAAAGCATTCCGACTTTATCTTCACGACACTGGGCGAGGAGTTCGGGCTTGTCGGCGGGTTGATTCTGCTCGGACTCTACACGGCAATTCTGATTTACGGCTTTGCCGTCGCCTTTCGTGCCCGCAGTCAATTTGGCCGCCTGTTGGCGGTCGGTGTGACCACAACCTTCTTCCTCTATCTCTTCATCAACATTGCAATGGTAATGGGGCTGATTCCGGTGGTCGGCGTTCCGCTCCCGCTGATCTCTTGGGGGGGGAGCGCGATGGTGTCGATCTTGATCGGTTTTGGCCTTGTGCTAAGCGTCTACATCCACCGGGATATTCCGATCCCACGCCGTCCCGGCCTGGACCCGACCTAGGCGTCAGCGGGCGCGTCCACAGAGTCCAATTCGCCCTGTAGGGCCAGCCATAGACCTTCCGCCGCCACGATCTCTTCTTTGATCATCGCGACCGCTTTGTTGATCTCGATCACGCGGTCCGGTCTCTCCTGATAGAGGCCCGGCTTGGCAAGCTCGGTTTCTAACGCTGCCTGACGGGCCTGAAGTTCGGCAATTCGGCTTTCGGCATCCCGGACTTGCTTTCGCAGCGGGGCGATTCTCTTGCGCTCGGCGGCGCGGTCGCGGCGACGTGCCTGCTTTCCGGTTGACGGTTTGGATTTTCCGCTGCCGGTGTCATCGCTGCGCCCGAGAACGCGATCGCGGTAGTCGCCGATGTCGCCGTCGAAGCCCGATATGCCGCCGCCGTCCACCAGCCACAGGCGATCGGCGGTCGTCTCGATCAGGTGTGGGTCGTGGCTCACCACAATAACCGCCCCGACATAATCGTTCAGCGCCTCGACCAAAAGTTCGCGGGCAACGACATCAAGGTGATTGGTCGGTTCGTCCAACAGGAGGAGGTGGGGCCGATCGCAGGACATGAGCGACAGGAGCAGCCGGGCCTTTTCTCCGCCTGACAACGACGCAACAGGCGTTTCGCTCTTTTCCTTAGAAAACCCGAAACCGCCCAGTTGGTTGCGAATCTGCTGCGGGTTGTCCTTTGGCCTGCGGCGCGACAGTTCCGCAAATGGCGTGGCTGTCATGTCGAGTTCGTCCACCTGGTGTTGAGCAAAGTACCCGACGCGAAGTTTGTTCGGACGGGTCACCGTGCCGGACAATTCGGTCAATCGGCCGGCCAGAAACCGAATGAAGGTCGATTTGCCGTTACCGTTGGCGCCAAGCAGGGCGATGCGGTCGTCCGGGTCGAGTCGCAGGTTCAGGTTTTCTAGAACTGTGTGGTCGCCGTAACCCAACGAAACGTCCTCGCACGAGAAGAGCGGCGGCGCCATTTCCTCCGGTGCCGGGAACGAAATCGGGGTGCGCTCCTCGCCAGGAAGCTCGACAACTGGCTGCATCCTGGCAAGGACCTTGAGCCGCGATTGCGCCTGGCGAGCCTTCGACGCTTTGTAGCGGAACCGATCGACGAATTGTTGGATACGGGCTTGCTCGGCCAACTGGCGGGTCCGCTGCTTGGCGTCCTGAGCGGCCCGCTCGCGCCGCGCGTTCTCGAATTGGTCGTAGGTGCCGGTATAGAGCGTTAGCTTGCCTTGATCGAGATGAAGGATTTCGCCGACCGCGTTGTTGAGAAGGTTGCGGTCGTGACTGACGATCAACACCGTTCCCCGATAGCGGCGGAGGTAATCTTCAAGCCACAGCGTTGCCTCGAGGTCGAGATGGTTGGTCGGTTCGTCCAATAGCAGAATATCTGGCTCAGTGAACAGCAACGCGGCAAGGGCGACGCGCATCCGCCAACCGCCTGAATAGGACGCACAAGGCTGTTGCTGGGCGGCGTGGTCGAAGCCTAGCCCGGCCAGAAGGCGCGCGGCGCGGGCCTCGGCGGCGTAACCGTCGGTTTGGGCCAGTCGAGCGTGGATGTGTCCGAGGCGGTCGGGGTCGGTTTCGTGCTCCGCCTCGCGGCGTAGATCGGTGAGTTCGCGGTCGGCGTTCATCACGGTGTCGATGAGGCTCTCCGGACCGTCTGGCGCTTCCTGTTGGGTCACACCTAGCTTCGCCCGTGCAGGCAAGCGAATCGCCCCTTGATCGGTCTCAATCTGGCCGGTAATCAACCGCAGCAGCGTTGTTTTTCCCGCGCCGTTGCGACCCACAAGGCCAACATGGTGGCCTGAATCGACGGTCGCTGTGGCCTCCTCAAGGATAGGTCGGCCTGCGATTCGGTAGGTTACGGCGTCAATATGGATCAAGGGACTGGCTTTCTAACATGCTTGTCGTGCGCGGGTGTATCGCGTGGGCACCCGAGCGGCAAGCGCTCAAAACCGTTTTCCCTTGACCGCGGTCTCCGCACTCCCTAGGAAATCTGCCGTCGGGCGATTAGCTCAGTTGGTAGAGCAGGTGACTCTTAATCACCGGGTCCGGGGTTCGAATCCCCGATCGCCCTCCATTCTTCTTTGCGCGGCGCCCGCGGGCGGAACCGCGCCGGGGCGCCTCAACCGCTGGTGTTTTCCGTGACAAGTCCCCCCGAATCCGAGACGGCCGAGAGACACGACTTCGTTCGTGAGATTGTGCGGAGCGATCTCGCAGCGGGGCGACATACCGGCGTTGTCACGCGGTTTCCGCCCGAACCCAATGGCTATCTGCACATTGGTCACGCCAAGTCGATCTGCCTGAATTTCGGTATTGCCGGAGAATTCGGCGGTCGCTGCCACTTGCGCTTTGACGACACCAATCCTGCGAAGGAAGAAGCCGCCTATATCGAGGCGATCAAACGCGACGTGCGCTGGCTTGGATTCGACTGGGGCGACCACCTGCATTTCTCGTCGGATTACTTCGAACAGCTTTACAGTTGGGCGGTGCACTTGATCGAAACGGGCAAAGCCTATGTCGATGACTTAAGTGCCGAGGATATACGCAACTATCGCGGCACGTTGACCGAACCCGGTCGAAACAGCCCTTTCCGCGATCGTACAACCGAAGAAAACCTCGATCTGTTCCAGCGGATGCGCGGCGGCGAATTTCGCGATGGAGAGCGCGTCCTCCGTGCCAAAATCGATATGGGATCGGGCAACATCAATTTGCGCGATCCGGTTATCTACCGGATTATTCGCGCGCCGCACCCGCGCACGGGATCGGACTGGTGTATTTATCCGAACTACGATTTCGCCCACGGGCAATCGGACGCCCTGGAAGGAATCACGCACTCGCTGTGCACACTGGAATTCGAAGATCACCGGCCGCTCTACGACTGGTTCTTGGATAACCTGCCGGTGCCCGCGCGCCCGCGTCAGTATGAATTTGCCCGCCTCAATCTGTCGTACACAGTTCTCTCCAAACGGCGCCTGATTCAGTTGGTCGACGAGGGGCGCGTCGCCGGATGGGACGATCCCCGTATGCCGACGTTGGCCGGCCTGCGGCGGCGTGGTGTGCCGCCCGAGGCGGTTCGCCAGTTCATCTCCAGTGTCGGCGTTGCCCGGGCGAATAGCGTCGTCGATATGGCCATGTTCGACCATGCCGTACGCGAAGTTCTCAACAAAACGGCCCTTCGGCGCATGGCGGTGATGCGCCCCCTCAAGGTGGTGATCGAAAACTATCCCGAGGATCGAACCGAAATGCTCGAGGCGGTGAACAACCCCGAGGATCCCGCTGCGGGGTCTCGTCAGGTACCGTTCGCTCGCGAGATCTACGTCGAACGCGACGACTTCATGGAGGATCCGCCGAAGAAATTCTACCGCCTGTCGCCTGGTAGCGAGGTGCGGTTGCGCTATGCCTACTTCATTAGATGTACCGACGTGATCAAAGACGCCGCCGGCGAGGTTGTCGAACTGCGATGCACCTACGATCCGGCTACCCGCGGCGGGAACGCGCCGGACGGTCGCAAGGTGAAGGCGACGCTGCACTGGGTTTCAGCCGCGCACGCCAAGACGATCGAGGCACGGCTCTACGATCATCTATTCTCGCGGCCCATCCCGGGTGCGGACGGCGATTTCCTCGACGACCTCAATCCGAGCTCTATCGATGTCGTCGGCGATTGCCGTGCCGAGCCCGCGGTCGCGGATACGCCGGAAGGGCAGCCGATCCAGTTCGAACGGCTCGGCTACTTCTACTTGGACAGGGATTCAACGACGACCGCGCCGGTATTCAATCGCACGGTGGGGTTGCGCGACACTTGGGCACGGGTCCAGGCGGCCAAGACTTCGTAGCGCGGCGGTTAGCGTTTTCCGATGCGCGGCTGACCGCTGGTCGACGCGCCAAAAGAGCGTTCCAGCGTCTTGGTGCTGTCGCTCGCAAGTTCGATTGCGTCGGACAACAGGCTCAGTATTCGGATGTTGTTGTCGAGAACGTGCCGTGCTTCGGGGCGGTTGTCGTCGACGATTTTGGTTGCGCGCTTTATCAGATCGCTGCGGATCAGCGTCAGGATATCCTCAAGCTTGTATCCGTCCGGTTTTTCATCGGTAGCGAGAAAATGCGTCATTGTAACTTTCCAACGATCAAATCATTGAGGCCGGTGGTTCGATCCCTAGGGCCTGCTGTCCAAAGGGAATCATACTACGATCATAGTTGACGGCAATCTGCGTCGCAGCTGCGTTCAAGTCGCGGAACTGCTGCTGTACCGGATTGCCGTCGAAGATGCCCATGGCGCCCATCGTGGTCGCAAGCCGCTCAAGAGCATTTTGGCACATTCGTGTCGCAAACGCGCGGTCTCGAGTCATCCCTCGGACCGTTGCCGGATCGGGTGGGTGTCCGCGTTCGCCAAAATCTCGCAATCGGTGGATTTGGGCCCGCAGAACGCGTCTCGCGGTATCGATTTCGGCGGCGGATTCGGCAAGGCGAAGTTGGACGGTCGGTTGGTTCGCGACCGCCTCGCCGGTCATGACACCGACCCGCACCCCGGTGATCTTGGCGTAGGCCTTAAGGCCGCCTTCCGCCATCCCAACAATGGGCCCGAGCAAGCTGGTGCCAAAATACCCGCCCAGAGCCAACCGCCAGATAAACGGACCGTCGGCCCGACCGCCCGGTGGGGCGGCGCCCCAGAAGGACGCCATCGGCATCGCCCGGTGGGCGGGTACGAGGGCCTCGGTGACCACGATGTCCTTGCTACCGGTACCGCGCATGCCGGAGACGAACCACGTATCCTCGATCACATAGTCCCGCGCCGGTACAAGCAAGAAAAGCGGTGGGCCGGTCGGTGCGCCATCGCCATCAACTTGAGCACCGGACACGAGAACCCAATGTGCGTGATCGATTCCGCTGGCAAACTTCCACCGACCTGAAAGGCGGTATCCCGTGCCGTCTGCGACGACACGGACGCCCTGCTGGACCGACGCGTTGGCAACAAGGACATCATGGCCGTCGCCGTAGAGCTCCTCCTGTGCTTCAGTATCGAATCGGCAGGCGTAGCAGTTATTGGCGGCTACGACAGTCGCGATCCAGGCGGTTGAGGGACAGGCCTGGGCAAGAACCCGGCCGATGTCGAATTGAATGCCCCAAGGGGAATCGTCGCCACCGTATGCTGCCGGTTGAAAATGGCGAAGTAAGGACTGGCGATACAGTGACCGCATGGCGTCGGGCAGAACCTGACGCGCGGCCTCGGTTTCGTGAACGCGCGCCGAGAGATCGGCTGCTACCGCGGACGCCCGCGAGACGACCGGCGCCCACAAGCGTTCAGTCTCTGCAACGGGTCTGGCCGAAGAAAGCGTTGTCACTGTTTCGCCAACTTGATTGTGCCGTTACCCGATAGAAGTACTGCGATGGGTCGCGTCTTCTCAAAGTGGGCAAAAACGATCATGCCGATCACTGTAATGGGGACACACAAGATTGCCCCCACAATCCCCCACAAGCTTCCCCAAATCACGAGCGATAGAATCACCACTAGCGGACTGAGGTTGAGGGTAGTGCCCATGATGCGTGGTTCGAGAAAGTTACCGATCGTGAATTGGGTCACACCGAGCGCGGCGACAACAATGATGAACGGTACCGGCGAACTGAACTGGACCAGCGTCAGCAACGCAGGAAACACAACACCCAACATCGATCCGATCGTCGGGATGTAGTTGAGCATGAAGATGACGAACGCCCAGAAGGCGGCAAAGTCGACCCCGATCAGCAAGAGGATGACGTAGCTGACTGCGCCGGTCAGCAGACTCATCAACGTTTTGATCCAGACGTAGGACTGTATCTGTGTCTGCATGTGGTGGAGGAGTGAGCGAAACTCCTTTTCCCGGCCACTATCTTCGAACATCGCCTTCATCTTCTTGTCGAAGCTGCGTTGCTCGATCAGGAGAAACAGGACGTAAATGACGATGATGCCGGCGTTGCCGACGATGCCCGTCGCCGCTGCCGCAAAATTGGACGCGAGCCCCCTCAGGTCGATTTCCCCCAGCATTTGTCTGAGTTGGGGCACTTCGCTAAAGCCGAAGAAACCGGCGATCTGGGCAACCAGCCGCTCTAGGTTAGCCTGATAGCTTGGCGCGGCGGCGATCACGTCGGCAATATTATCGCCAATCAAGTTGGCAATCGCGACCAAGGCAATCGTCACGGTGACGAGCGCGGCCGGTAGGCCGACCCAGCCCGGCAGTCGCCAGGACCCGATCCGAATCCGTCCGTACAGACGGGCCAGGGCATCGAGCAGGTACCAAATCATTACCGCCAGCGCGAGGGGAATCAGGATGTCGCGTCCGGTCACCAGAAGGACGACCGAAAGCCCGACAATGCCGACGGAAACGCCGAACGCGACCAAGTTTGCGGGGGCCTGCATGAATCTTCCTTTGCTGAGTGGCAACGACGATTTTAGCACGTTGGAGATGCCAAGACCTACGCCGCACCGTCTATACTGCCGTGGAATTTTTCTTGGGGAGGCGACAATGGCGAAGCGGACGGCACAATCGATGATCGATGCAATCGACCGGTATTTCGATTCGGTCGACAACGGCGATGTTCCTGGGACATTGGCCGAACTGAGCCCCGACTGTGTGATCGCTGTTGTCACGGACGGCATCGCCCATGAGGGCCGAGACACCGCTATTAGGGCGATGTTCGAACGGCGGCTAGAGTCTGTGGATAAGGCTTGGCATGGAAACCGCCGTTACGTGGCCGATCCCGCCACGGGCCTCGCATCGACCCGGTTCGATGTCCGGCGCACCAGCACCGACGGCAGCAAGATCGCGATGGACAACATCAACTTCTTTGAATTCGAAGGCGACAAGCTGCGCCGCATCTCGATTTGGATGAGCGGTGAGAACACGCTCCGCTAAGTAGCGCTACGGGCGGTAAAACCGCCGTCGACGAGGATCTCGGTCGCCGTGACGTATTTGGCCTCATCGGATGCGAGAAACAGGGCTGCGTAGGCGACGTCCCAGGCATCGCCCATATGTCCCATTGGGCACATCGCGTTGCGCCGTGCGACCGCCTTGTCGAGGTCGCCGCCATGGTATTGCCCGGCGACGCGGTGGGCGACCAAGGGTGTGTTCATCAGGCCAGGGATGACAGTGTTGGCGCGGATGCCGTGGCGAATATATTGCATCGCAATGCCGCGGGTGAACTGAACCAGGCCTGCCTTGGCGGCACGATAGGCAATCAGGTCGCTGCCGTAATACGTCATACCTGCTATGGATGCGACATTGACGATCGCCCCCTTGCCCTGCGCTTCCATCACCGGCAGCGTGCTCTTGCACGTAAGAAAGACGCTCTTCAGGTTGAGATCGATGTTAGCGTCCCAGTCGGCTTCGGCCATTTCGACCGGGCCGCCCGGTATCGAACCGCCCACGTTGTTGTGCAAGATATCGACGCGGCCATAAGCGTCGAGGCAGGCTTCGACCATTTGGGTAACCGCTCTTGCATCGGTCACGTCGGCGGCAACGGCCACGCAACTACCGCCTTCATCTTCGATCAACCGGCGAGTCTCATCGGCAGCGTCTTGGTTGATGTCGGCGGCGAGGATCTTTGCGCCCTCGCGCGCAAACAGCACGGCGGTTGCCTTGCCGTTGCCCCATCCGTCGGCGACCGACCCGGCGCCCGTGATCAACGCAACTCTGTCCTGTAAACGGCCGGTCATTTCGGTCCTTTCAATTTAAGTGAATGTAGGGATGGCCGGCGGTGCCGCTAGTCCGTCGTTCGTCACACTTCTTTGGACGCCCCGTAGACCATCCACGGAACCGCCGATGCGGCTGAGTTGTCCAGAATGATGCTATCGGGGGCGAACCCGGCGTCCTGGGCAGGTGCGCGCAGATCCATGTCGTGCAGCGTGCCCCAGAACGGTTCAGCGTTGTAGTGGGTGCTCCAGTCGCGGGTAAACGCGGTGAAGGGATCTGCCTTTTGGTTGAAGAAGGGGACGTCGCCGTGCAGCACCAAGCCGCCCGGACTGAGGAGCCGGTGGCATTCGCGCATGATCGTGTAGATCGCTTTGTGCGACGTTTCGTGCAGCAGGATGTGGGAGACGATCAAGTCGAAGTGGCCGTCGGGAAAATCCGTTGCCTCGGCATTCTGTTGCGAGAAGTGGATTGCCCGCCCGAGGCTCTCGGCGCGTGCCTGGGCGTAGCGGAGTACCGGCGCTCCAACGTCGATCGCATGGATTTCCGCTGCCGGAAAGGCTTCCGAATAGGGCAGGGTGCAGTGTCCAACGGCACATCCCATGTCGAGGATTCGCTTGGGGCGAAAATTCGGACGGTGTTGCTTGATCCACTTGATCACCGCCAGGCCCATGTCTTCGTTGTAGGGGCCCATGCTGCCCATCGCGAACATATAGACACCGGGGTCGTAAATCGCCCCTGCGGTCACGTCGTCCGCTCCCCGGTCGGTATAGTAGCTGCCGGGCATCAAGTGAATGTCGACCGCGGTTTGGTAACGGGGAATCGGTAGGGAAGGATCGAGGCGCAATGTTGTGTGCTTTGCCTTGGCGCGAATACCGCGGGCGCGTGCGCTCAGGTCGTCGAACCGGCGATGGGCCACCGATTCGCCGACTTCCTGTTTTAGTTCCTGGTACAGACGCGACAGCGACCCGGACATTTGCCAGTAGGGATCGTGTTTAATGGCACGGTGGACTTCGTGACGGTTTTCCGGCGCCCGGCCGAGGGTGCGCTCTAACGACGGCGACACCCGATGATCGAAGGCATGTTTAGTGCCTGCGGCTACGTCCTTCGTGACGTGTTCCTTAAAGCTGAATACGAACTCCATCCGTGCCGCCTCGTCGTGATCGGTGGCCGGAAGCATCGCGTGGGCGCCGGGATGGGGCATCGTGGAATCTCCTTAAGAACACGCCCAACCTTAGCATGAATGGCGTTGCATGGAGAGGGGTGGCGGCGCAGATCAAGACGATGGACGTGCACGGGCTGCTGCGAGGGTGGCATTGAGTTCCGCGCCAAAAATGAACAACACGGCGCTAACGTGGAAGTAAATAAGGGTAAGAATCACGCCACCCAGGCTGCCATAGGTCACATCGAAATCTGTCAAGTTGCTCAGGTAAAGCGAGAACCCCGTGGCCAAGGCAATCCATAGAAGCGCGGTCAGGGCGGCACCGAACCAAACATCGCGCAACCGTTGTCGCCGACAGGGCAGGGTCGCGTGAAGGATGGTGAGGATAACGAACAAGATTGTCGTGGCCGCTACATCGCGGACGGTTCCGAGGGCGGCTTCGGAACCGACTGGCAAGATCAATGTAGCCGTCAGTAGCGACCAAATCGCAGGCCCAAGGATGACGCTCAGCGACAATCCCAACGTCAGCGTACCGCCGGTTATGACGACGACAAGACTTTCGATTCTGCGGCGCCAGAAAGGGCGTACTTCCTTGACGCCATAGGCGCGATTGAGCACATGTCGGAGCGCCTCGACGCCACTTGATGCAATCCACAGGGTTCCAAGGAGACTGAAGGTCAATAAACCGCCGCGCCGCGCCGCGAGAACTTCGTCCACAGCGGGGTGCAGGGCAGCGCCGACTCGCTCCGGTACTAGGTCGAACACTCGGTCGATAAATGCCTGGGCAGATTGCGGTTCGCCGAGGAACCCGGCTAGTGCGGTGAGGAACACCAGGAAGGGGAAGAACGACAGCATCGCCATAAACGCCATATGACCGGCAAATAGGATGCCGTCGTTGCGGACCAACCGCCCGAACGTGGCGATAAGGATGCCGGAGGCCTTTCGCATACCCTGCGCTTACACTGTGGAGTACTGCCTTGCGATAGCAGCATAGCCTGCGGGGCGGCGAGAACTAAGGTGCCGAACCTGCAACCAGTCGGTCGGGCGCGTCCTAGCGCCCGTTTCTAGGCGGAAACTAACCGTTCGAGGTTGTCGGCGGCGCACGCGAGACGCATAATTGCCACGAACTATGTAGGGAGGGTGGCATGGCCGTCGCGGAAGTTGAGTTGGAACACCGGGTTCTAAAGCCCAAATTGGCAACGCCGGAATCGCTTGAGGGTTACGGCTATTTGATCGGCGGCAGCAAAACCAAGTCGTCCGACACGCCGGGCTACTATGGCGCGGCGGTGCAGACCAGCAAGCCGGCGCCCTTCAAGTCAAATGACGATACCTCGCTTTCACTAGCCACTATAAATCCGCGCCCCATGGAGGTGCGCTGGATGGAGTACCACAACAAACACACCCAGACGTTCATCCCATTGGAAGGTAAGCCATTCGTCGCGGTTCTCGGCAAACCGACTTGCCGCCGCCCGGATGGGTCGTGGGACGATGCCCAAGAGCAGGCCCCCGACATCGACAGTGTCGAGGCGTTCTACTTCGATGGGGCTGCCGGATTCGTCATGAATATCGGCACGTGGCACGAGTTTCCTTTCGCGGTCGAACCCGATTCGAATGTTGTAGTTATCCTAACGAACGAAACGACCGACAACTTGAAGAACGTGGTCGATGGGGAAGCCCACGGCGACGATCTGTGCAAGCGCGATCTACAAAAGCGCTTCGGTGTCGTCTTCGAAGTGGAACTCTAACGGGCGTCTACGTGACGCGGACCACGCGGAAGGTCCGCAAGCTGCCGTCGTGTTCGGTGACGCTTAGGTATTCATTCTCGACGATCGAGTGACGGTCGAGTTTGAAGAGTGGCTCATCGTCGTCCGTTGCCTGCCCTTCATAGTGGAAATGCCAGCCCTGGCCGACGTGCCGAAGGGTGCCGTTCTCGTCGTCCTCGCCTTCCCAGAAGCGGCGCACGGTGCACTTGGCCTTGTTGTCGCGCCATTCGGCAGCGTCGAGGTGACCCTCGGCGTTTAGCGGCGCGACGAATTCGTACCCGCGGGTTGTGCTCCCATTGGGGAAGTCGTGATCGCGGGCGAGTTCAAGTCGGACGTGACGCAGGGTCATGACAATGCTCCATTGGTGTTCTCAGGTACTCTTAGTGGGATCGAGCGGGAGGGGCGTTGAGCAAGGTCAACGCCATGGACTTCACTTCGATTAGGCCTCGGTCGATTCTTCCAACGCCGCTATGTTGGGAATGGACACCTTGTGGGTCGATGGCAACTCGATCAAGCCTTCTTCCCGAAGGGTAGTGAAGGTTCTGCTTACGGTCTCGATGGTAAGGCCCAGGTAATCGGCAATATCGCTGCGGCTCATCGGGAGCTCGAACGCTGCGCCTTCATCGCCGCAGTCAGTGCCATGGCGTAGTTGGCCGACGAGAAACGACGCTACCCGCTCCTTCGCGGTCTTGCGTCCTAGGCAGAGCATTTGCTCTTGCGCCGCTGCAAGTTCGTCGTTGGCGATCTCGTAGAGTCGCTCACGGATCGCCGGTATCTCGTCGAGCAAGTCCTCCAATTCGTTGACTTTAAACCGACAGAGGTCGGTGTCAGTGATCGCCTCCGCCGAATAGGCATAGGTTTTACGTGCGGCGAGGCCGAGGAAGTCGCCGGGGTTTAGGAACCCGGTAATCTGCCGACGCCCGTCCTGGAGCAGCTTGAACAACCGGACGTGTCCGCGCGAGATATTGTACACGTATCGCGCATCGTCGCTTTCGTCGAAGACCGTCTGTCCAGACCGCATCTGAATATGTGTGACAATGCGGTCTAGCGCGCCGATCCGACCGACATCGATTGCCGAGCACATCGCCTTATGGCGGACGCTGCATTGGGCGCAGCGTCGCGGCAGACGAACGGTCGATACTTCGGAATGATCCACGGACATTGCGGGCCGTAACCCCCATTCTCTTTTGCCGAATTGATACACCGCAATTACTGGCGCGTATAGGGCGGTACAGGATGCGTCATGGTGCAGCTGACAGTAACCGTCGCGCCGCTGGAAATCGGCGAAGTCGACTTAGCCTATCCGCTCGTGGCCCTGGGCGATATTCCGCCTTCCCTGGAGTCCTGGCGGATACTGGCAAAGGACGTGTTAAGGCGACAGGCGGAAGGGTTGGCCTGCGGCGTGATGGCCGCCCGCCGGCGTCACCAGATTCGGGGGTTGTTCACCTACGAGGTGCCGGCCAGCGTATCGCCGCCGATCCTCTGTATCGGGCACCTTAGCGTCGGCGAACCCCTCGAAAGCCTTGTTCCGTGGGACAGCCTCTTGTGGTCGATTGTCGAACTGGGTCAGCAGAACAATTGCGCAGCGGTCCACATCGCTCTACCGCCGGATCGCGCTTGGCTTCTGGAACGCTGGCCGGATCCCGAAGCGCTTGCCAGCCCTATCGCGGTGGCGTGCACCGTTCGGTCGGTCAAGCCCGTTATAGTGCGTCAAGCCCAGTAAGCCACCGTCCCACTTCAAACAACACAATCCCGGTACTGGCGATGAAGCCCAGGAGGGGGACGGCCATTGGTACGGCAAAGGAGTCGTTAGGGCCGTTGCGTTTTCGGCGTTTGATGAGGACGAGGGCAAGGTCCACGGTGGCGAAGACCACCAGAATTGCCAATGACGCCGCCTTGGCGAGGGAGAGCAGCGGCAGGGTTGCTGCGAGGGTGCCCACGACCGCAACAACCAGCCCCGTGGCATATAGGGGAGTTCGCGTGCGCCTATTGACGATGGCGAGGAAAGCCGGAAGCTGCTGGCTGCGTCCTAGGCCGTACAGGACGCGCGACCCCATGATCATTTGAATTAGCGCGCCGTTGGCGATCGCGATAAGGCTGATCGCGCTGATGATTTGCGGTGCGCCGGCGAAGCCGCGTTCGAGAACGCGCGCTAAGGGCGCGTCCGTTCCCGCCAATACCCCCAGCGGCAATGCGACGACGGCGATCAGTGTCACGATCAAGTAGAGGAGCGTAGTGATCGCGAGGGTAACGACAATCGCAATCGGCATGTTGCGCCGCGGGTTCTTCACCTCCTCGGCAACATTGACCATGTCTTCGAAACCGATAAACGCGAAAAAGGCGACGACCGACCCCGCAAGAATCGCCACCGCCGGTCCCCAATCCCAGGCCGGGATTATCGTCGGCAGTACGACGGGAAGGTCGGAGAGGGCAGGGCTGCCAACCCATATGACCAACCCCAAGCCGCCAAGTTCGACAAGGGTCATCGCGGCAGCGGCGGTTGCCGCTTCGGCGATGCCCCATGCGGCGACCACGCCGAGTAAGGCAGTCAGGGCGATGACGGTGGGGACGGCGGGCACCGCAACGAACTCGTTCAGGTATCCGACAGATCCACGGATGACTGTTGCCGCTGAGATGGTGCCGGCGACCATGACCAGCATACCGATCGCCGTGGAAACGCCGGTGTGCCGAAAAGCGGTCTTCACGTAAAGCGCTTCCCCAGCGCTCATCGGGTAGCGCCCGCACAGTTCGGCAAACGAAAAGGCGCTCAAACCGGCGAGAATTGCGGCAACCAGAAAACTTATTGGTGCGGCCGCGCCAGCGACCGCCGCGACCTCGCCGACCAGAACATAGATGCCCGCGCCGACCGTCGTGCCAACGCCGTACAGTATGATGAGCGGCAGCGAGAGGGCTCGGCGCAGGGAGTCTGCCGACGTCTCCTCGTCGGTCCGTCCGACCAAGATCAGTGCGACATCATGACGGGGACTGTCATGTGTTTGAGGATATGGCGCGTGGCGCCCCCAAAGACCAGTTCGTTCAATCGGGTGTGGCCGTAGGCACCCATGACGATCAAGTCGCTGCCGCTCTCACCTGCAGTATTGATGAGGATGTCGCCGATCGAGATGTCGTCGATTTGCACGTTCTTGGTTTCGACCTTGATGCCGTGGCGGGCAAGATGGGTGGCGATATCCATTGCCGGCGTGGCGTTGCGCAGGTTCGCGGTGACGACAAGAATTTCGTCGGCGGTTGTGAGAAGGGGCATTGCGTCTGCGGTTGCCCGCGCGGCCTCGCGGCTGCCGTTCCAGGCCAGGAGAATTTTTCTACCGATGCTCGGATAGCTACCGACACACGGAACGGCCAGAATCGGGCGACCGCAGGCTAAGGCCAGGTCGCCCGGCAAACCCTCGCCGCCCTTCGGCACTTCATCACCCCTAGCAGGCTGACCGACCACGACAACGTCGGCGTAGTACGCGTGGGCCGACAGGATGTCGCGGGCGAATCCTCGCTCCTTGCGCCATTCCGACGATGTCCCTTCCTTGCGGACCGCTTCATTGAACGCTTGTTCGGCCTCCGCTGCCTTGCTCTCGGCGTCTGCCTCGAAATCGGCGTAGACCTGAGCCGGCAACTCCGCACCGATATAGCCAGGGACGATCAGCGGCGACACGGTATAGAGCCCAACAAGGTGAGCGTCATGCCGGGCCGCGAGTGCGATCGCAGCTGCAATCCGGGCCGCGTTCCGCGGGTCGTCGGCGAGGTGGAGCAGAATGGTCTTGATGGACATGGCTGTTCTCCCTTTTCTGCGGCGATCTTAGGGCGGCTGGCGTCCCTGTCTTTGAGCGGCATCAACGGTGTCGTGAAATCCAACGCCCAGCGTCGGTTTGTGCCGTTTCGATTTGCTTGGGGGTCAAACTTGCGCGCAGGCTGTCTCGGCTCGCGACTGCAGCAGGAAAGCCTCCATGCGCGGCGATGACTAACCATTGATAAGCTGCCACAACATCTTGCCGCACACCTTGGGGCGGAGCCGCCAACAGCGAAGCCGCGGCATATTGCGCGGGCAAATGGTCTTGCTCGGCGGCCTGCAGGAACCAACCCAAAGCGATAAGGTTATTTGGCGCTACGCCGTTGCCGTCTCGGTAAAGAACGCCGGCGAAATACTGGGCGGGCGCAAAGCCAGCCTGGGCAGCGGCGACAATATTGTCTGCCGCTGGACGGCCTTCTTGAATCGCGTCGAACCCCAGAACGAATTTGGCACGGGCGTGTCCTTGCGCGGCGGCCTTGGTTAACCAGAAATGTCCTTCATCCGAATCGGTTTCCGTGCCGAATCCATGTCGGTACATGGTGCCGACGTAGAACTGCGCTTCGGCGTCGCCGGCCCTGGCGGCAGGGAGCAGTTCGCGCCAAGCGGTGATCCGATTGCCGCTGAGAAAAGCGTCGATGCCCTCGGCGACGTCGGCGCGCGAGTCGATGGGAAGAGCGAAAATCGCGATTAGTATGGCTATAAGAAACGAAATGGTGACCCGTCGAGTTGGGCGGTTCATGCTGGTATCTCCTTTTGTGAATCCCCGAATCTCGCGCTATTTCGTGAGGAGCGGCGGGAGAGCTCTTGCCCACGACCCAGAACGGTGGGGGATACTGTTCGACCGAGCGACTGTCCGACACCTTGGGGCAGCCTCACGCACACAAAACCGACATTGATCATGGTCAAATTATCCGATGTCTGGTCAGATGGGGCCTTGATTGCCGTCAACACGCGGGCCACGTGCAGGATGAGTATTGGTCCATACATTCAAGCACTTGGAGACGTAGGTATGGTTAGATTTGGTTCGGTCGCGGTCAGCATGCTGACAATCGTCGGCGTTTTCGGAGCGACGGCCGCCGGGGCCTTCGACGCCCATCAAGTTAGCGAGCTCCGCGATACCAAGACCTGTGAGCGCTGCGACCTTGGCGAAGCAACCCTCAAGAATCTGGATCTGAAAGGGGCCAAGTTGGCGCGGGCAAAACTCGTCGATGCCGACCTTAAGGGCGCCGACTTATCGGGCGCCGATTTGGTCGGTGCCGATATGCGGCGTGCCGATCTCGAAAAAGCCACTTTGATCAACGCGAACCTCGCGCGATCCAATGGCGCCGGTGTCGATATGGAGAAGTCCGATGCGTCCGGTGCAGATTTCTCAGGTGCCGACTTTCGCAATGCCGACATCGGTGAGTCTGCGTTGATATCGGTCAAGATGGTCGGCGCCGACTTCGGCGGTGTCGATTTTAAGCGATCCGATTTGTCGGGCAGCGATCTGACTTCGGCGAAGTTCCAGCGGGCCAACCTTGAACGGGCCATTCTGCGTGGCGTAAACCTGCGCGAGGCAGACCTGACTCGGGTCGAACTCGACCGCGCCGATTTGACTGGGGCGAACCTTTCCTCGGCAATCCTCAAAGATGCCCAATTGAAGCGGGCGAACCTAACGGACGCGAACCTTTCCGATGCCGACTTAAGTGGTGCGGTTCTCAAGCGTGCGGTCTTGAGCGGCGCCAATCTAACCGGGGCGCGGGGCTTGAAGCCGAGACAGCTCGAAGACGCTTGCGGCGATTCAAAAACGCAGTTGCCAGACCCAGAGCTTGTGCTCCAAGACTGCCAGTAGATCAGTCTGTCGGCGGGCCCAGGCGGTGTTTGAAATTGAAGGCGCCCGCGCACGGACCAAATAGGCGAATCTGTTCTAAACGAACGATCGCTTCTTGAACGGTCGGCGTGGTTCCGGCGGGATGCCACCACAGGACGAGGTCGCGGGTGGTTGACGTTTCGAACCAGTCCTTGCGCGCGGCGAATACGAGACGGTGGTCGCTCCGATACGTATAGTCGTGCAGCGCGTCAATCGATGCCCAGAGCGACATGTTGACGAGAGTCTTGTGTCCCATCGGTCGAAGCCCGGTGGAGTTGTCGCTGTCGTCCCGCAGGCGCCAAACGAACCCTGGACTAACGTCTGCCAAGCGATTGATCCGGTCCAGTTCCGCGACGAACCCCTGCATCGTGGGGTGGTCGAGCGGATGCCGCATGGTTGCGACGTTGAACTGTGCGAGGTGATAAGCGCCCACGCTTAGCCCGAAAAATGGGCGCAAGTGATGAGGATTTTGCCGTCCCTGGCGGCGCCGCGCCGGTTGGCGTGGTCGAGCGCGTCGGCGACTCGCTCTAGCGGATAGACGGCTGCGACCTTCGCGGTAAGCGCTCCCTTACCGACAAGGTCGGCAACCTCCTCGCGCACGGCCCGTTCCCGTTCGGGGCCGTAGAGCGTCTTGAACGTCCGGGACATCATGAATCCCTGGAAACGCAAACCCCGTCCCAGCGACAACTCCTTGGGAATGACCGGATCTTCGCCGCTCATCAAACCGTAGTTCACGATCAGGCCGAGCTCGCCCAAACAATGGGCGATCCAAGCCGTTCCTTGCCCGCCCGCAACGTCGAGGGCGAGCTTGATGTCGGCTCCGCCGGTCGCTGCGGCAACGCGCTCGTGCAGTCCCGGACCGTCCATCACAACTGCATCGGCGCCGATCGCCTTCAATTCTTTGATCATCTCGTCCCGTCGCACCGCCGATACGGTGCGCAGGCCCATCGTGCGCGCCAGTTCGATCGCGTATCGGCCGCAGGCCGAGTTCCCACCGTTTTGGACGATCCAATCGCCGGGCTTGTGCTCGACGAACGCGTTGATGAGGAGCCAACTCGTGACCGGATTGACGGTCGCCATCGCGAGCTGCAGCGCATCGCCGTCTTGACGCACCTTGATGAGGTCGGTCTCGACGATCTTGATCTCGTCGCGGCAGGTTCCAAAGGAGAGCGGGGGGATCGCCCGGTCGCCAACGGCGAACCGACTCACGTCGCTGCCGACGGCGAGAACGCGGCCTACGCCCTCCGCGCCGGGAATGCCGCCGGGACTAGGTCCCGAAAATGGACGCACACCTGTCACGCGATAAATGTCGGCGATATGCAGGCACGCGGCCTCCATGCCGAGTAAGACGTCGTGGGCACCCATTGCCTCACGTTCATCTTCAACGATTTGAATGACGTCCTGGGGGGCACCGAAGGTGTCGTAATAGGCCCGACGTGGCATACATTTACTCCTGCTGTTCCACGGCCAGTCTACCCGGCTGCCTTGATGAGGCGAAGGGCGTGTGGTTGATTGCCTCGCCTTCCCTGCGGATGCACGCACAGGAGAAACCGGTGCCCACGGCCGACGGACCCGAGAACCAAGGTTTGAACCCAATTGAGGGCGGATTGCTGGAACGCTTTCCCGATCCGGTCGTCGTCGTTGATTCGCGCCGGCACGTCGTGGCCGCCAACGAGGCCGCTAGAAAATTCCTACCTACCAACTATTTTGGCCGCGATTTGTCGATGTCCCTTCGCCACCCGGAGGTGCTGGAGGCGGTTGACCATGCGTTTGAGACCGCTGGCGACGACGAGCGCGAGATCATCCTGCCGGGCGCGGTCTCGCGCATCTTCGATCTCCGAGTTTTTGTCTTGCGCAACGAATCGACTGCCCGAATTGAAGCAGTATTGGTCTTCCGCGATGTCACCGCGGCAAAGCGCTCCGAGCAAATGCGGGCGGATTTTGTCGCCAATGTGAGCCACGAGTTGCGCTCGCCGCTATCGGCAATGATCGGGTTCATCGAAACGCTACGCGGGCCGGCACGGGAGGATCCGGATGCCCATGCGCGGTTCCTGGCCATCATGAACGACGAAGCGCAGCGGATGGGACACCTGATTGAAGACTTGCTTTCGCTGTCGCGAGTAGAAGTCAACGAGCACATTGCCCCGACGGGCTTTGCAGACGTCGCCGGAATCCTGGGCGGGCTTAAGGAGGCCCTCCATCCGCGCGCCGCCGAACGGAACATGACGATCGAGCTTGAAGTCCAGGGCGAACTACCCCCGGTGTTCGGCGACTCGGACCAACTTCATCAAGTCTTCCGAAATCTCGTCGAGAACGCCATAAGTTACGGGCGCGAAGGGACATCGATCCGGCTGACCGCCCGGCGGATCGACCGGATGCCTCGGATCGGCGTGACCGGCGTCGCGGTCTCCGTGCAAGACCAAGGGGAGGGCATTCCCGACGAAGAAATTCCACGACTGACCGAGCGTTTCTACCGGGTCGACAAGGGACGTTCGCGTAGCATGGGCGGAACGGGCCTTGGACTAGCGATCGTCAAGCATATTGTCAGCCGCCATCGGGGTACCCTTGCAGTCGACAGTGTGGTCGGAAAGGGCAGCACGTTTACCGTCACAATTCCCGCTGAAGCTGAACAATAATCCAATTATTGGCGGTTTCCTGGGGTTGTCTTTGTCATAAAACCGCAACCTTCGTGTCATAGAACCGTCCCAGCGCGGCACTAGGTTCCGCCGTGCCGCGCATAAAGGATGGCCGCGGCTTGGACACACAAACTGAAGGTTTCATCTCATGATCGGAAGATCTCTCGTTATCGCCCTGGCGGCCGGCCTTGTCGCCACAGGGGCAGCGGAAGCCCGCGACCAAATCCGGATCGTTGGCTCCTCCACCGTTTTCCCATTCTCGACAGCGGTCGCCGAGCAGTTCGGCAAGACCACAACTTTCAAGACGCCGGTCGTTGAAAGCACCGGTACCGGCGGCGGGATGAAATTGTTCTGCGCTGGCATTGGCGAAGGCCACCCGGACATCACCAACGCGTCGCGCCGGATCAAGTCCTCTGAGGCCAAGGATTGCGCCGGTAAGGGTATCGATATCACCGAGGTCAAAGTCGGATTTGATGGGATCGTTTTGGCCAACGCGAAGAGCGGCCCGAGCGTCACGATCAGCCGTCAGTCGATCTTCCTCGCGCTCGCGAAGGATATTTGGAAAGACGGCAAGCTCGTTCCAAACCCCTACACGACTTGGAACCAGATCGATCCGTCGCTCCCGAGCATTAAGATTGAAGTGCTTGGTCCGCCCCCGACGTCGGGTACCCGCGATGCATTCGTCGAACTCGTCATGGAGCATGGTGCCGAAGAAGCGATGGGCGATCTGAAGAAAATGGACGCGAAATTGTTTAAGACGGCTTCCCAGACGATCCGCGAAGACGGCGCCTATATCGATGCCGGCGAGAACGATAACCTGATCGTGCAGAAGCTTGTCGCGAACCCCAATGCTATGGGCGTCTTCGGTTTCAGCTTCCTCGACCAAAACGGTGACAAGCTCAAAGGCGCCGTGGTTGAAGGAAATCGGCCGACCTTCGAGAACATCGCGTCGGGCAAGTACCCGGTCTCGCGTTCGCTGTTCTTCTACGTCAAGAAGCAGCACGTCGGCGTCATCCCCGGTGTTGAAGAGTTCGTGAAGGAATTCACGAGCGAAAAAGCCTGGGGTCCAGATGGCTATCTCGTCGACAAAGGCTTGATCCCGCTGCCGGAAGCCGAACGCAAGACTGTTGCCGCCCAGGCCCAGTCGATGGCACCGCTGAGCATGTAAACCTTCAGGTGGTGACCGGTATTGACCCGGTCACCACTCTTTTTTGTCCTAGTACGGTTCGGTCCCCGCCATGAGCGCTTCGCTGCTCGCCATAATTCTCCTCGGTTTGTCGGCCCTCGCGTACTATGTGGGCCGCAGCAAAGCTCTGAGAGGCGCGAGCGCTGGGACCGCCGTCCGTCTCCATTCCCTTCCGGTCTATTACGGCACCTACGTTGCGCTCTGGGTCGGCCTCCCGGCCCTAGCTGTGGCGGTTCTTTGGCTTTTCCTGGAACCCCAAGTTATTCAGGCGCTGTTGACCGCGCGCCTACCGGAAGAAGCGCGCAACCTCGATCCCGCGCGGCTTTCCTTGCTGATTGGCGATATCAAGAATCACGCCATGGGCGGGGTCACGAGCACCGAGCTGACACCAGCGCTTCAGACGGTCGCGGACTACTTCTCGTCGTTACGCACAATAGGCGTCTACGGCATGACGACTCTATCGGTCGCCGCGGGTTTGGCCGGCCTTGCAGTTGCTTGGCGTCACATCAATCCGGCGTTTCGCGCGCGCCATCACGTTGAGCGCGCTATCCGGATTGCGCTGATCGCAGCATCGACAATCGCCATTCTCACCACCGTTGGGATCGTTCTTTCCCTACTTTTCGAGTCGATCAGGTTCTTTTCCTTGGTGTCGCCTTTCGAGTTCCTGTTCGGGATTCAATGGAGCCCGCAAACGGCTCTGCGCGCCGATCAGGTCGGACAGTCCGGCGCCTTTGGCGCGGTGCCGATTTTTGCCGGCACATTGCTTATCACCTTGATCGCAATGCTTGTCGCAGTCCCGATCGGCTTGTTTTCGGCGATCTACATGGCGGAATACGCAACGCCCCGGTTTCGCGCGTTAATCAAACCGATTCTCGAAGTGCTCGCGGGGATACCGACAGTGGTCTACGGCTTCTTCGCCGCCCTAACCGTCGCACCGGCGATCCGCGGTTTTGGCGAGGGACTCGGTCTCGATGTTGCGTCTGAAAGCGCGCTTGCCGCGGGGTTGGTCATGGGGGTGATGATCATCCCGTTCATTTCCTCGCTGTCAGACGATGTGATCAATGCCGTTCCTCAAAGCCTGCGCGACGGATCGTTCGCCATGGGGGCGACGAAGTCCGAAACGGTAGTCAAAGTCGTACTGCCTGCGGCTCTTCCGGGGATTGTTGGGAGCGTGCTGCTAGCCGTCAGTCGTGCAATCGGCGAAACCATGATCGTCGTGATGGCCGCCGGTCTGGCTGCCAACCTTACCGCCAATCCGTTCGAAGCCGTCACGACAGTCACGGTGCAGATCGTCACCCTGTTGACCGGCGATCAAGAATTTGACAGCGCCAAGACCCTCGCGGCCTTTGCGCTCGGCCTCGTGCTCTTTGTCATGACCTTGGGCCTCAACGTCATTGCCCTTCGGGTCGTCCGGAAATACAGGGAAAAGTATGACTGATGTTCTAGCCGGGAGATCCCTTGCGGACTCGGTCGCCCGCGCCCGACTTTCCAAACGGCACCGGGCCGAACGGCGGTTCAAGTACTATGGACTAGTTGCGATCTTTGCCGCCCTCGCAATCCTATCGGTCTTGCTCATTACTATCGTTGGAACCGGCTATACGGCCTTTCAGCAGACCTATATCCAGGTGGACGTCGATTTTCGTGCCGATGTCATCGATCCCCAGGGGACGGGTCTTGAATCGGACCTACGCTCGGCCAACTATGCCGTGCTCTTGCGTGACGGATTGCTAAAACATTTTCCCGATGTTGAGGGTCGTACGGATCGCCGCGAACTAACCCGTTTAGTCAGTTCGGGCGCGGACATTCGCCTACTGAATATGGTGCTCGGGGATCCATCGTTGATTGGCACCCAGCAGCAAATTTGGGTTAAGGCCTCTGCTGACCTCGATAGTTTCATCAAGGGACAGATTCCCCGCGACGTCCCCGAGGATCAACGAAAGGTAAGCGACCAGCAGGTCGGCTGGATCGACGCGCTCGCAGAGAAGGGGCTCGTCGAAAAGCGGTTCAATATCGATTTCTTCACCAGCGCCGACAGCCGCGAACCCGAACAAGCCGGCATTCTAGGTGCGGTGGTGGGGTCGTTGCTCACGTTGATCGTAACGCTGGTGCTTTCGTTTCCGGTCGCCGTGATGGCCGCGATCTATCTCGAGGAATTTGCGCCGAAGAACCGCTTGACCGATTTCATCGAGATCAACATCAACAACTTAGCCGCCGTGCCCTCGATCGTCTTTGGACTCCTCGGCTTAGCCGTATTTCTGGGTCTCTTCGGTCTACCGCGGTCGGCGCCGCTGGTCGGCGGAATGGTGCTTGCGCTCATGACCATGCCAACGATCATCATCGCGGCGCGGGCGGCGTTGAAGGCGGTGCCGCCATCGATCCGTGAAGCGGCGCTTGGGATGGGTGCTTCGCCGATTCAAACCGCCACCCACCACGTGCTGCCCTTGGCGATGCCGGGTATTCTGACGGGGACGATCATCGGTATGGCGCAGGCCCTTGGCGAGACCGCCCCTTTGCTGATGATCGGTATGGTAGCATTCATCGTCGATGTGCCCGGGTCGTTCACCGACGCGGCAACAGTACTCCCGGTACAGGTTTACCTGTGGGCGGACGCTCCCGAGCGCGGCTTTGTCGAGCGCACGTCGGCGGCAATTATGGTGCTATTAGCGTTCCTGATTGCGATGAATATTTTAGCGGTCTTCCTACGCAAGCGCTTTGAGCGCAGGTGGTAGAAATGGCATTTCAAGAGGCGGAAAACATGACTGCAATCGCGGGCGACGAGGCTCAGGTCGAACCCAAATCTGTCAGGCCGACCAAAATCCGCGCCGCTGAGGTGTCGGTCCATTACGGCGATAAGCGCGCCATCAACGATATATCAATCGACATTGACGCCAATCGGGTAACTGCGTTCATCGGGCCTTCAGGGTGCGGCAAGTCGACGTTTCTTCGCTGCCTCAACCGAATGAACGACACGATCGATGTGTGCCGCGTCACTGGGTTGATCCGCTTGGATGACATGGATATCTACGATCCCGACGTCGATGTTGTGCAACTCCGCGCGCGCGTCGGGATGGTTTTTCAGAAACCCAACCCGTTTCCTAAATCGATTTATGACAACGTCGCTTACGGCCCGCGCATCCACGGCCTCGTCTCAGGCCGGGCGGACTCCGACCAGGTCGTAGAGGCCAGCCTGAAACGTGCCGGCCTGTGGGAGGAAGTCAAAGATCGGTTGCAGGATCCTGGCACCAGCCTGTCGGGCGGCCAACAGCAGCGCCTATGCATCGCCCGTGCCATTGCCGTGCAACCCGAAGTGATCTTGATGGATGAGCCGTGCTCAGCGTTGGATCCGATCGCGACGGCGCGGATTGAGGAACTGATCGATGAACTTCGGGTCAATTACACAATCATCATTGTGACCCATTCGATGCAGCAGGCCGCCCGAGTCTCCCAGCGCACCGCGTTCTTTCACCTAGGCGACCTCATCGAATACGGCGACACCGAGCAAATATTCACAAATCCCGCCGAACAAAAGACCCAAGGGTATATCACCGGTCGGTTCGGTTAAGGGCGGAGGGCGGCGTCATGGGCGACGAACACATCGTCAAGTCTTTCGGTGAAGAACTTGAACGGATTGATCAGATCATTGTTGAAATGGGTGGACTTGCCGAAACGCAATTGGCGTCCGCTATCCGGGCATTGGTGAAGCGCGATGCTGAATTGGCCGCCGAGGTCATGGATGGCGATGCGCGGATCGATGAACTCGAGCGTGAAGTGAACGAGCGCATCGTTCGTCTCTTGGCGTTGCGCCAACCCATGGCCAACGATCTGCGCGTCGCTATTGCGGCACTCAAGATCTCGAACGAGTTGGAGCGCATTGGAGACTACGCGAAAAACGTGGCCAAACGGACCGTCGTGTTGGTTCAATCGCCGGCGCTGGCGGCAACCCTGACGATTTCTCGCATGGCGACATTGGTCCAGGGCATGATCAAGGCCGTCCTAGACGCCTATGTCGCGCGCGACGCGCAAGCCGCCGCGGATGTTCGCCTCGCCGATCAGGAAGTCGACCAGCTTCATACCAGTATGTTTCGCGAGCTCCTGACCTACATGATGGAGGACGCCCGCAACATTACGCCGTGCACGCATCTGCTGTTTATTGCGAAGAACATCGAGCGGATCGGCGACCATACGACCAACATCGCCGAGAACGTGCACTTTTTGGTCCGGGGCGAAGACCCTGAGGATGTGCGGCCCAAGCGGGATAGATCCAGTACGACAATCGTTAGGCCGGGAAACTAACCCCTTAACCGGAATGGCCCCTCGCTATGAAATCGCACATCCTGATCGTTGAAGACGAACCGCCGCTCATTGAGGTGGTGCGCTACAATCTGGAAAAAGAGGGCTACCAAGTCAGTGTCGCGGAAGACGGCAAACGGGCGCTGGACAGAGTACGCGAGTCGATTCCCGATCTGGTCATTCTGGACTGGATGCTTCCCGGGCTGTCCGGCATCGAAGTCTGCCGGCAGTTGCGCGAGGACCCCGACTCCAAGGACGTCCCGGTGATCATGCTGACCGCGCGCGGTGAGGAGTCCGACCGTTTGAAAGGCCTTGCCAGCGGCGCGGACGACTACGTCGTCAAACCGTTTTCGCCGGCCGAACTGCTCGCTCGAGTCCGCGCGGTGCTGCGCCGCTCCACATCGAGCGCGCCCGATGAAACGCTGATCTACCGCGACTTGACCATGGATATGGCGGCCCACAAAGTCGTGCGCGGCGGTCGAGCGTTGCATCTTGGTCCGACAGAATTTCGTTTACTCAGGGTTCTTCTTAAGCGGCCGGGCCGGGTCTTTTCCCGCGAACAACTGCTCGATCTGGCGTGGGGCCGGGATATCTACCTCGAAGCGCGTACCATCGACGTCCATATTCGGCGCCTACGCAAGCAACTGAACGGACCGGGTGAGGCCGACCTGATCCGCACGGTTCGCGGTGCGGGCTACTCCCTCGACTCCGGTGAGTGACCGCTAGGATTTGCTCTACCCCTTTGCCATAGTGGCGAAAACGGGGAGGACAGGCAGATGCATCGGGGCTACGTCGATACGCCGGACGGACAAATCCACTACCGGATGGCCGGGGAATCCGGCCCGACGGTTATTTGTCTCCACGAATCGCCGGTATCGTCTTGGGAGTTCGAGAAGGCCTTACCGCTCCTTGGTGAGCGCTGCCGCGCAATCGCGCTGGATACGCCGGGATACGGGTTGTCGGATCCCCCGCCAGGGCCGGTGGACATGGCCGAATACGCCCGGCGCCTGTTACCGGCGATCGAGCATTTCTCGGCGGGCGGCGATTTGGTCTTCGCGACCGTTCACACCGGCACCTCGATCGCTCTGGAACTGATCACCCAGCATTTGGCGGACCGAACGACACACGCCATCTTTTCCGGCGTGCCGATGTTTACCGAAGAACAGCGTGCTGGATTCAGCACCCGTATTACCGAGCCGAACATCGACGGCGACGGAGATTTTCTCAAGGCGATTTGGGCGACGCGGCGCAAGAACTGGGGCGAAGACACCGACTTGGAAACGATCCACGCCGCGATCGCCCAGCATCTGACGATCTATCCGCGCTACCATTGGGCGTTTAAGGCGGTGTTCTCCTACGACGCGCAATCCGCGCTCAAGCAGATTCGTTGTCCGCTCTATGTGATCAATGCCGAAGGCGATAGCCTAGCCCAGATTGATAAGGACGCGGCGGCGCAGGTGCCTGGCGCGCGTTTCAAGCTGGTACCGGGGGTCGGCGGTCAACTGCCCTACCGGGCGCCGGAGATTTACGCTCGCGAGGTCGTCGATTTCATTGGCGCCTGACAGCAGCGCCGCAGCGTCCGGTTACTACTATAGATAGTAAAAGTGGCGCCCCGCGCCCGCCAATGATCGGTTGGGACTCAATCGATCTGTTCGTCTACACTCCCTTCAGGGATCGTAATCGAACAAAATCGTTCCGAAATGGCACAAAAGATACTCATCGTCGAAGATGACCCGGCGCAGCTTCGGTATCTGGAAACCATTGTCTCCAACCTAGGCTACGCAACGCTCACCGCGCCGGACGGCGAAGTGGCCGTCGATCTTCTAATTCGCCAGGACCGGAGCGGCGTCGACCTCGTTCTGCTCGACCTAGTGTTACCGAAGCTGGATGGCTTTGGCGTGCTGCAACGGGTCGATCCCGTCCATCCCGATTTGCAAATCCTCGTTCTAACCATGAGCGGTGGGGTCGGGACGGTTGTCCAGGCGATGCGGCACGGTGCGACCGACTTCTTGGTCAAGCCGGTGAGCCCCGAGCGCCTCCAGATTTCAATCGAGAATGCGCTCAAGATCTCGACCTTGGCTGGCGAGTTGTCCCGGATCACGCGCAAGGTCAACGGCGAAATGACGTTCGACGATTTGGTCGCGGTGGCGCCGCCGATGCGCAATGTCGTCGATCTAGCGAAACGGGCGGCGGCTTCGAACATCGCCGTTCTGTTGGAGGGCGAGAGCGGTGTGGGCAAGGAAATGATCGCCCGTGCCGTGCAAGGAAGCAGCGAACGCGCGGGCAAACCCTTCGTCACGGTGAACTGTAGCGCTATTCCCGAGAATCTGGTCGAAAGCATCCTGTTCGGCCATGAACGCGGCTCGTTTACCGGGGCGCAGCAAAAACACATCGGGAAATTCCAGGAGGCGAACGGCGGCACGTTGTTTCTTGACGAAGTCGGCGAACTCACGCCCGATATTCAGGTCAAGCTTCTGCGCGCATTGCAGGACGGCGAGATCGACCCCGTCGGGAGCAAGCGACCGGTCAACGTCGATATCCGGTTGATATCGGCTACCAACCGCGACCTGTTGCAACTCGTCGAGACTGAGCGTTTCCGCGAAGACCTTTACTACCGCCTCAACATCTTCCCGATTCACGTGCCCCCCTTGCGCGAACGGCGTGAGGATATCCCGGCGCTGGTTCGCGCGTTCGTCCAACGCTTCGCGGCGTCGGAGGGGAAGTCGGTCGCCGGCGTCGAGGATTCGGTCATGGACCTTCTGGTTTCCTACCCTTGGCCGGGCAACGTGCGGCAACTAGAGAATGCCGTCTTCCGTGCCGTCGTTTTGGCCGATAGCGAGCAACTCAGACTAGACGATTTCGGCCAGATCGCGGGGCGGCTCGCGCAATCCGGGCATCAAGAGAGCGGGCGCGCTTTTTCGGGGACGAATTTCGGTCAGCCGCAGGGCGCGTTGGCCGGCGGTGCCGCGGCTCTCGCGATCACCGCGGTCGATCCGCAAGGCACCATGCGGTCGTTGCGCGACATTGAAGACGACGCCATTCGGATTGCGCTGGACCGCTACAATGGACAGATGTCGGAAGTAGCCCGGCGTCTCGGTATCGGCCGTTCGACGCTGTACCGTAAAATCCGTGACCTCGGGATCGACGCCGAGCGTTCCTGAACCGCTCTTCAGATTCTCCCGAACGCCGCCAGTACTTTCGCGTACAGGATTTCTGCCGCGGTTTGCTGATCGGGCGTCACTGAGGTCAGCGCCTGGAACTCGTGCAGCGTATCGTTAAGCGCCCGTGCAGCCTGTCCGATATCCGAGAAACCGAACGTTTCGGCGGCGCCGGCTAGGCTATGGGCGGCGCGATAGGCGGCATCGCGGCCCTCGGCATTCCAGTCGTTCTCGATAACTTCGTGCCAGGCCGCTTCTAGATGGCGTTGCCGATCGGGAAGGGTGGTGGCGAAATCCCGTCGCAACTCGGCGAGGACGTCGTCAAGGTTGCCGCGCCTACTGGTCAGTGTGTTTTTCCCAAATCTCGCGCACTGTTTTCGCCAGGGTCCGCGGGTCGAATGGTTTGGGAATGACGCTGGCCGCGCCCAGGGCGAGGTAACGTGCAACTTCGGCTGATTGCACCTTTGCGGTCATGAAGACGATCGGGACGGTCGCGGTCTCCGGCCGTTTACGCATTTCTTCCATGGTGGCGAGTCCGTCCATCTCAGGCATCATGACGTCGAGCAGGACGATATCCGGCTTGAAGTCGGCAACAATCGACAGGGCTTCGGCACCCGATTCGCAAATCTTGACGTCGAACTCGCCGGAGTATTCGAGGGCGAAGCGGGCGACTTCGCGAATGTCGGGCTCATCCTCGACATACAGAACCCTGTTCAGTGTCTTGTCAGCCATGTTGCGCCGGCTTTGACCTATGGTTTTCGGGGCACGTCACAATACCGGGCACCGCCGTCAATACAACACCGGTGGGGCCGCCAAAGTGCGTCAAAACTATACAAATCGTACCGCATGGCACGGTAATTGATACCAACGGAGTGAGGTAGGGAACCGGGCCGAATTTCCGTGTGGATTCGGGACAGGTGTCTATTTCTCGATCGATGGCTGTCCCAAGCTGAGACGGCATTCCGGGAATAGCGACGTGGCAGTGGAGGGTTCTTGCTGACATCGGCCGAATTCGTCGAAGTCCTAAAACGCCATGAGCGCTTCGCGCGTGGCGTCAAGGGCGGCACTCGGGCGGACCTTAAACACGTCAATCTGGCTGGCCTCAGGCTCATGAACCTAAACCTCCAAGGGGCAGTTCTGGCGGGCAGCGATTTCAGCCGCTGTACGCTAGTCGGTACCAACTTCAGTTATGCCGATCTATTTGGTGCGCGGTTTCAGAAAGCCGACGCTTCGGGCGCCAACTTCGAGCGCGCCGACCTGAGAGGCGCGAACTTCGAAGGTGCTAGCCTGCGCGACGCCAATTTTCACGAAGCCGACATGCGGCCCGGCGTGATGGTTGCCAGTGACCGCCAACTTCGTTCCCTTGAAGGCTCGGCGATGAATTCCGCCGTTAAGAAGTCCCGAGAGGCGAACGTCGACATGCATGGCGCAGACCTTGCGCACGCAAATTTCGAGCTAGCCCAGTTGCGTCACGCCAACCTCAGCGGCGCCAATCTGGAAGGTGCCAATCTGTCGCGCGCCCGGGTTCAAGGCGCCAATTTCCGGGGCGCGGTACTCGCCGGCGTCGATCTCACGGCGGTGGATTTGCAGGAGGCCCAGGTCAGTCCCGGTACGAGCGATTTGCCCCGCGATGTCCAGCTTACGCTCCGCGACCACTCGCTGTGGGTCGATTCGTTCGGTGCGGATGGGAAAAGAGCGGAGCTATCGGGAATGAACTTCGCCGGTGCCGATCTGAGCGGTATTTATCTTAGCGGCGCGGACCTTCGGAACTGCAATTTTTCAGGCGCGAAGCTGGCGCATGCTGTGCTGGTGCTAGCCGACATGCGGGGCGCGAACTTCTCGACCGCGGACCTACGTCACGCCGAACTGATGGGCGCAAACATGTCCGAGGCGAACCTTCGCGGTGCCAGACTAAACTCGGTCGTCGCCGACTCGGTCGATATAAAATCCGCGGATGGGCGTTCCACGGGTCACGCTCAGGCGGCAAACTTTACCAGCGCCAACTTGGAGCGGGCGACACTTACCGAGGGACGATTCACCAAAGGAAAGTTTAACCGCGCGGACATGCAACATATCGCGGCCGAACGGACCAATTTCAACGGCGCGGACCTCAGCCGCGCGAACCTCCGTGGCGCGAATATGCGCGGCGCAGATCTCTCGGAATCGATCTTGGATCATGCCCGATTGTCCGCGGCGAAACTCGATTTTGCGAAACTCCGCTTCGCCCGGATGGAAGACACCAAGCTCGACGAGGCCGAGATGACAGGCGCGGACGTCACCGGAACAGTGCTCGAGTCGCTGCGCAAAGACCTTAAGAAGAGCAATCTCTCGAATTGATACGGGGTCCCGCCCGGAGCGGAACTCTCGGGATTACCGATCCAAGAAATCCCGTGCGAGAGCTGCCGCGCCGGGGGTGTCGACCTCGAGAAACCAGTGACCCCAGTCCAACCTTTCGAGATAGCGCCCATTGCGGATCAATGCCTGCGACCGCCTGGTCGGCACCTCGATGTCGTCCTTCGTACACAACACAAGCACCTCGTGCTCAAGGGCGGACAGGCGCGCAGCCATGTCGTGTTCGAAGACCGCTTGGTGTGCCCACCAGTGGCGTTCGAAGTCTTGCACCGAGTCCGCCGCGTAGCGCCCGATCATCTCATCGGTAACGCCGGGCCACCGCCACGCCGCCCAACCGGTCCACCGCGATGCGAGGTGAGCGCCGTCCGCAGCGACCGGTTTGGGCCGGGCGAATGTAGCTTTCTGTTTTGCACGCTCCTCTTCCGTGTAAACCGCGGCACCAAACAAGATAAGCCGTTGGACCTGTTGCGGTCGCAAGTGCGCGATCTCGACGGCGAGGCGCGACCCTGTATGGGCGCCGAAAAAGTCGATCTCATCCAAGGCGAGTTCGTCGAGAACCTCCGCTAGGGTCTCGGCGTAGGAACCGAGATCGGTCGGGGCGGGCGGCGCATCGGAGCCGCCATATCCCGGTGTGTCGACGGCGATGGCAAGACGGTCTTTGCCCATCTCCGCCAGGAAAGGCCGATACATGCGGCCGCTGCCGGGACTGAGGTGAAAGCAAATCAACGGTCTTTGGGTGGCCGGTCCGTCGGGTTCAGCGACATGGAGATGCAGTTGCCCCCAACGGCCGCGTACGTACTGACGACGCATGTGCGCCTAGGCCTGGGTCACGTACTGACGAAGCGCGTCGGCCTCGGATTCGATTTCGGCAAGCCGATGCTTGACGACATCGCCGATACTGACGATGCCGGCCAGAACGCCCGCGTCAATAACCGGAAGATGGCGGATACGGCGCTCAGTCATCAACGCCATCAGCGAAGCAATGGTGTCGGTCGGGGCGCAGGTGACGACATCGGTGCTCATGTAAGCCGAAACCAATGCGGTTTCGACCTGTGCTCCTTTGTCGACGAGCGCTTGGACGATGTCTCGTTCGGACAGGATGCCGTTCACCGTCTTCGCGTCGTTCGAAATGACCAGGACGCCGATCCTCTTCTCTGCGAGGCGTCGAACGGCTTGGCCGATGGTGGTGTCTGCGCGCGTGGTGACGACGTCTGCGCCTTTGTTCGCAAGTATCGCCGAAACATACATCGTGTTTCTCCCTTGCTGTTCGACGGCCAGTCTACAGCACAATGGGGCCCCGACGTACGTTCGCGGACCAGGCGCTGGCCAACCTGTGGAAATCCGGCGCATAGTCGGGCCTTGTACTCCATTGAAGCCGTGGCCTGGCGGAAACCGGATCTATCGCTGTACCGCAAAACCACGTGATGGCGTCGTCGGTACTGCGCGCGGAGTCAGTAATTAGCGCGCGCTTGCCGGAGAGTTTACCGCATCGATGCGGTCATCCCGTCCGGAGTCTTAGGTTCGTTGGGTCAGCCGGCCTGCTCGGCCCAGCCAGTGTCGTGGGGCGCGACGAATTTGAGATCGGCGGTCAGCGATTCGTAAAGCCAGCCGCGATCGGTCCGGACATAGACATCGTCGTAGGTGGCGAGCATCCAGTACGCCTGTTTTGCACCGTCGCGGATGCGCGTCGCCGGGGTCAGTATCCACCACTGGCCGGTCGCGCGGTCGCCGTCGACCGCGATGATCGGGTTGGTGATCATGTGCGCCGAAAACGTCACCATGTCGCTGATCTTCAGGAAGTATTCGGCGATGGCGGGGTGGCCTTCGTAGCGCCCGAACTTACCGCCGTCCCAGACGCCGTTTGGCACGAATAGGGAGGTGATGCCCGCCGGGTCGTAGGCCTTGTCGCAATAGGCGCAGTATCGCGCCTTGAGCTGCTTGATGTCCTCGATCGCCTCAAGGCGCCCGACGCGGTCTTCTAGCGAGGCGGGTTTGTTCGCCATGGCTCTTACCCGACGTTTCCTACCCGATGTGCGAGGCGTGGTTTTCGAGGTACCACGTTGCGATTTCCTCGCGGGTCGCGATCCACACGTCGGGCTTGGCTTGCGCGTATTTGATGAACTCGCGCAGAGCCCGGATACGGTAAGCCAAACCGCTAACATGCGGATGCAGCCCAACGTTCATCATCCGCCCGGTTTTCGCTCCCTCGCGCCACAGTTCGTCGAGTTGCTCCTTGTAGAGGTCGAGCACTTCGTCGGTGGTGAAGCCGCGGCGATGGAAGTGGGTGAAGTCGTTGACCTCGTTGGTATAGGGTGTCGATACGATGGGCCCGGAATCGGTCTGGATAAGGTAGGGCTGATCGTCGTTCATCAGGTCGCAGTAGAAGATGAGACCTTCTTCTGCGATCAGGTCAGGTGTGCGCAGGGTGCCGCGCAGCGACGACGAGAGCCAGCCCTTCGCTTTCTTGCCAACGACCTTTTCGTATACGTCGAGCGTCTTTTTGATGACTTCGCGTTCCTTGTTTTCGTCGAACGCGTGCTTCCATAGCAGTTCGCCTTGCTCGTAGTTGTGCGCAACGATCTCCCAGCCCCGATCAACCGCGTGCTGCACCATCTGCGGGCGTTCTAGCGCGGTCTTCGCGTTCATCGTGCAGCTAGCCTTGGCGCCGAGTTCTTCGAACACGTCGTACATGCGCCATACACCGATCCGCTGGCCGTATTCGCGCCACGAGTAGTTTGGCCAATCGACGACATTGCCCGGCATCGGGTCGGGCAGGATGGGGGGGCCGCCGGCGTAGTAGGGCTCGCCGCTTTCCTTCACCATATCCCAGTGTTCGAGGTTGATCGTTAGGATGAGCGCGACGCGGGCACCATTGGGCCACCGGAGCGGTTTGCGCTCGGGGAGGGGGACGTAGTCGTACTTCATGCTGGCCTCGTCTTTATTTGTTACTGGTTGGCGTTCGCGAAATTGTCATCGCAATTATGGCGCAGCATCTGGCGGATCTGAACCATCGCTGCCGGTGGAGCTTCGACGTAATGGAAGAATCGCCACCCGGCGGCGGTGCGACGGACAAGCGCGCTCACGCGAACGTCCCCGCCCATCAGGCTGCCGTCAACGATCTTGGCGTTCCAATGCATGTGGTAAAACAAGATTGCTGTGTTTGGACCGAGCTGGCGCGTGTGGTGGTTCCATGTGCGGACTGCAACGTTGGCGAGGACTTTCCGGTTACCGGCGAAGTAGGCGTCGATGGCCGGCCAGCCAAACAGCGGCGCGGACTTCTCGGGTACATAGATCGGTTCCGGTTCGTCGGCGTCCCAGAGCGCCCGGAGCGCTTCATAGTTTCCACTGCGCCAAGCGTGCTCGTAGTCGACTAAGAAGCGTCCGAGTTCGTCATGCAGAGATGTCATCGCGCCCCCAGTCTGTCGCTACCTAACCGGACAGCCCGGAGGAGGTCAATTGCGGTCTATCGGTTTGACCTACCCACGGGCGCTCCATAGAGTTCTGGCCGCGACCCTGGGGAGGAAAGCACATGACCGATACTTCACCGCCTGTGCCGGCCATCGGACCGTGGGCGGCATCGACTATTGCAGCGCCTGATGTTGCCGCCACCGAGAAGACCTATGTTGACTGGCTTGGCTTTCGGGTTGTCCACCGGGGTACGCTCGACTCCGCGGTCGCGACATCCTGGGGCGCACCCAAGAACGCCGGTGCGACGTTTTCCGTGCTCGAACCCGAAAGCGGCAAACAGAATTTTCTTCGGCTAGTGGCAAACCCGACCACCCCCGGTTACCGTCCGCTCACGACCTATGGGTGGGCCGCGTCGGAAATGGTTTGCCAGGATGTGGATGCGCTTCAAGAAAAGCTCAAAGCCTCGCCGTTCGAAATCGTCGGACCCGCCGCGGACCTCGAAATGATCCCAGAGATTCGGGCAATGCAGGTGCGCGGTCTTGCGGACGAAATATTTTACCTGACGATGTTTAAGGAAGACATTCCGGCTTTTGACCTGCCGGAAGCGCACTCGTTCGTCGACCGCATGTTCATTGCGGTGCTCGCGACGAACGGTCCGGAGAAAGTCCAGTCGTGGTTCGACACCCATTGGGGGATCGCCCCTGGAGATATCGCCGATACCAAGCTTGAGATTATCGACAAAGCGTTCGGCGTGCCGCCCCGCACTCTGGACCTAAGACTCACGGTAGCGACGATGCGGTCGCGAAGCTTGGTCGAAATCGACGGCTACCCGGCCCAGGCTAGCGAACGTCCGCGGGTTGAGGGGTATTTGCCGCCAGGTAACGCGATGATGTCGGTATTGGTCGACACCCTTGACGCGTTGCAAATGGACCTGCTGTCCAAGCCGGTGCGGCGCCCCGAGGCACCCTATTTTGGGCGCCGTGCGGCGACGACAAAGGGGGGTATGGGGGAATTGATCGAGTTGATCGAGAGGGACCCCTCCTAGGCGATAATGCGGCCCAAAAGTCCGTACAATACAAGAGTTTCCGGTGCGAATGAAGTTTGCTTGACGGCTCTAGGTTCGGCCTATAAACCAAAGCGTCACGCGGAAAACAGCGAAAAAATAGCTGTAGGAACCGGCGCGACACGGGGCAAAGGCGAGGTGCCATAAGGCACCCGTATAGGGAGGTAGTGGGGTTGGCAATTACCCAGCCGCTCATTGCAGCGATTTCACGATCATCAGCGAAGCTGGGGCGCTTCCTGTCCCCGCATCTGTCCATCTGAGGAGCGTTTCGTGACGGATATTGCGAACGAACAGAAGCCTGCTGCGCCGGCTGCCCCAAAGGGCGGCACCCGCGGCGATGCGGAGACCATTCCGGTCACACAACAGACCATACAGACGCTAACCAAGCGCGTCCTCGAACTAATCTTCTTGTTGCTCTTCATCAGCACGCTGCTCTTCTTCCTACTTCGGCTGACGGGCGACCCCGCGGCAGTGCTCGCCGGTGAAACGGGCGACCAAGAGCAACTAGAACTCATTCGCAAACAGTACGGCCTCGACAAGCCTCTGATCGTTCAGTACGGCGTTTTCCTCTTTAAGATGGTCCAACTCGACTTCGGGAGTTCCCTCGCCAACGCCCAGGATGCGTTGGGGCTGGTATTCGAACGCCTGCCCACCAGTTTCACGCTGGTGATCATTGCGTTCACGGCAAACCTGATTGTTTCGATCCCGCTTGGCGCGTGGCTGGGAAGCCGGCCGGATCGGACCGGACGAAAGCTTGCAGCGACCGCTGTATTTATTGCGCAAGGGATACCGGGTTACATCATCGGCCTTCTTCTGATTCAGCTGTTTGCCGTCGAACTTCGATGGTTACCCTCGATTGGGAATCAAGGCGTCTTAAGTTGGATTATGCCGGCGATAACGTTGGCGGCGTTTCAGGCGCCGCAGGTCGTCCGAGTGATCTCGGCCAACGTCGCCGAAGCCATGCGAGAAGATTACATCCGCACAGCGCGCGCAAACGGTGCAGGCTTCAACACACTGTTGTGGCGGCATGCGCTCAAGAACGCAATGTTAGGCGCAACCGCACTGATCGGTGCCCAGGTATCGTTCCTGGTCGGCGGGTCGATCATCACCGAGGTGATTTTCGCCTGGCCGGGGATCGGCCGATTGTTGGTGACCTCGGTCCAGACACTCGATTTTCCCGTCGTCCAGGCCGCGGTGTTCATGATTGCGATCTTCGTCTACTTCGCGATCACGATGACGGACATTGTCTTCCTCTTCATTGATCCAAGACTTCGGAGGCAACGCGCATGACTACCGCCGTTTCGGAAAAACCGGCGCCGGCGTTTCGGTTCAACAAACTCGGCACCGGTTCGTTCCAGCTTGACTTGGGTCTTCTCATTTTTGGACTGGTTGTTCTGGCGCTCCTGGCGCAATGGTTCCTGCTCGACTCCTCCGATCTGGACGGCAACCTCACCAGCCGCTTGAAGCCGCCAGGGTTCACCGGGCGGGACGGGGTCTATCATATTTTTGGAACGGACCAACTCGGTCGCGATTTGCTGTTCCGCGTCCTGGGCGGCTTGCCTTGGTCGCTTGGGATTTCCGGGGTCGCAGTGGTTTGCGTCGCGGTGATCGGAACGTTCATCGGGTTGATCGGGGCATGGTACACCGGCATCGTGCGGACGATCGTCTTGCTCGGCGTCGCCTCGATGATCGCGATGCCGTTCCTGGTCTTGGCACTGGTCGTAGTCGCAGTCGTCGGTCGTGGGTTTTGGCCAATTTCACTGACCATGGGCTTCATCGCCTGGACGGCGGTTTCGCGCGTGATTTACGCGGAATCCCGGGGGCTCCTGACGCGCGAATACGTACTGGCGGCAAAACTCTTTGGGGTCTCCAAGTGGTCGATCTTGATCTTCCACGTTCTGCCGGGGTTGCGCCCGACCATCCTCGTGATGGCCGCGTTCTTCTTTGCGGTATTGCTGATCATTGAGAGCGCGTTGTCGTTCCTTGGCCTCGGCGCGCCGCTCAACGCGCCGTCGTGGGGCAACATGTTGTCCGACAGTCGGCAGTATCTGGTCAATGCGCCGTGGATGATGTTCGTGCCCGCGGGCGCCATCGTCACGGCGGTGATTTCCTTGAACCTCATCGGCGACGGGTTCGCCGAACTATCGCGCAAACGCGCTCGGGCGGTTGAAGTATGAGTGTGGTTAGCGAAAGCGCCCCGGATGCGGCGCGCACAGCGGCATCGGGAGATACGATTCTGGCCGTTAAGGACTTGGTCGTCGAGTTTCCGCGGCCTGGTCAACCGACGAACTTCCGTGCAGTAAACGGTGTCTCATTCGACCTCCGGCAGGGCGAGACGCTGGGTCTGGTTGGCGAGTCGGGATCGGGCAAGAGCATGACCGCGCTCAGTTTGCTCGGCATCGTGCCGGCGCCGGGTAAAATCATCGAGGGGTCGATCAACCTGCGCGACCGGCGCATCGACAACCTGCCGATTAACGAACTGCGGAAGGTCCGCGGTAACGACATCGGCATGGTGTTCCAAGATCCGATGACCGGCCTTAACCCAGTCCGCTCGGTAGGATCGCAGCTTGTCGAGTCGGCCATGCGGCATCAAAACGTCTCCAAGAAAGAGGCAATGGAGATTGCGTTTCATGCCCTCGATGACGTCGGCATTCCCTCCGCCCGAGATCGTCTAGAGGCATTCCCGCACGAGTTGTCGGGCGGCCTCCGCCAACGTGTCATGATCGCTCTGGCGCTGATCAATCATCCGGAAGTGATCATCGCGGACGAGGCCACGACCGCTCTCGATGCGACGATCCAAGCGCAAATCCTCGACCTGCTGCGCGAGCGGCTGGCATCGGCAACGATGATCTTGATCACCCACGATATGGGTGTAGCCGCCGAGATTTGCGATCGCATCATGGTGATGTACGCCGGACGAATCGTCGAGACCGGCACAATCGAAGAGGTGCTGACTAGTCCTCGCCATCCCTACACGATGGGGCTCCTCGCGGCCGTGCCGAAATTCGATATTCGTCGGCCCAAGCTCGTACCGATACCCGGTATCCCGCCGACCGCCGAAGATATCGTGCGCGGTTGTCCGTTCGCGCCCCGCTGTCGTTTTGCCGAGGCCGACTGCGACAATCGCCCGCCGCTTGAATACACCGACGGGCGTTTGTTGGCCTGCTGGCACCCCCGTCCCGCATCGGAGAAGTGAGCATGACGAAAACCGAAAGTGGGTCTGGCCGCGTAGGTAACAGCGAATTCCTCCTTGAGGCGGAAAACCTTAGGGTGACCTTCCGAGCGCCGGGTGGCCGAAAGCTCCACGCCGTCGATGAAATCAGCCTGGGCGTTCGGCCCCGCGAAACCGTTGGTCTCGTTGGCGAGTCCGGGTCGGGCAAGTCGACGGTTGCGCTGACGCTGATGCGGGCCCACGAACCCGAAGGCGGGCGCATCATTTTCGACGGGCAAGACATCACACACCTCAACGACCGAGAGTTGATGCCTGTACGCCGGCGCCTACAAATGGTTTTTCAGGATCCGTATTCCAGTTTGGACCCGCGCTGGAGCATCCGTCGTGTGATCGCCGAGCCGTTGATCGCGCACAAGTACGGTACGCGCCAGCAAATCAACGATCGCGTCGCGGAACTGCTCGAGCAGGTCGGACTGCCGCCCGATGCCGCCAACCGCGTTCCCTCGCAGTTCTCCGGCGGCCAGCGCCAGCGGATCGCGGTTGCCCGTTCGCTCGCGCTCCAGCCTAGTGCGTTGATTGCCGACGAACCTGTGTCGTCGCTTGACGTGTCGATCCAGGCGCAGATCATTAATCTGTTGCGCGACCTTCAGGATCGTCTCCATATCGCGCTCTTCATTATTGCGCACGATCTCGCGCTGGTTCATCAGATTTCGGACCGGATAATCGTGATGTATTTGGGCGAGCCGGTCGAAGAGGGCCCGTCCGACGAGGTCGTCGGTCGGCCCCAACATCCCTATACCGTGGCGCTTCTGTCGGCAACGCCGGTGCCGGAACCCGGGGGCGATCGCAAACGAATCGTCCTGACCGGCGATCCGCCGTCGCCGATCTACCGGCCCAGCGGATGTCGCTTTCATCCGCGCTGTCCGATCGCGCAGGATCGCTGCAAGACCGAGAAACCGCCGCTCAAGACGATCGGTCCGGGGCGCAAAGTGGCGTGCTGGTACGCCGGGCAGTTGGACGCGCCGCGCGATTTGTGGGCACTCAAGGATGTGCCCCTGCCGCCGGGTGTCGAACGGGCGCGCCTGCCGTCTGAGACTGTTTGACGCCAGGGAACGACTGCGCGGCATAACGTCCCGGCGGTCGTTGGCGACCTAACGGAGGACGAAGTTATGGCGCGACCGCATATTGAGTTCATCCAGGTCCAGGCCCTGCCGTGGGCGCGCGGTCTCTATGGTGGCGCGCGCGACGACGTCGAATCCAAGATTCTTAGCGTCGACGATGAGACCGGCGCGTCGACGGCCATCGTGCGCTATCCGCCGGGTTGGTCGCGGAGCCAACCCGAGCATCTCTGCGTCGACGAGGAGATATTCGTTCTAGACGGCGAACTTGCGATCAACGGCACGGACTATCGCTCCTACGGGTACGCCTACTTGCCGGCTGGCCATGAACGCCGCACCGCAACCAGTCGCCGCGGTGCCGTCGTACTCACCTTTTTCGAAGGCGAACCCAAGAAGGGAACAGGCGGCGAGTCGTTCCGCGCCGATGGCGGTTTGGTCGAGCATATCGACACCAACCTCCAAGAATGGAAACCTGTCACCCACGACCCCAAAGTGCCGACCGGTCTATTGACCAAAACCCAGAGAATCGACCCCGACACCGGCGACCGGACTTGGCTCAATGCCCGTCAGCCCGGTGGGGTTGCCGACGGGTTTATGGGATCGCGGGAATACCACCCCGTCGTCGAAGAAATGTTCGTACTCTCTGGCGACCTGTACCTAGAGCGAGGGGTTATGCGGGCCGGCGGCTATTTCTGGCGACCGCCGGACATCCGTCACGGTCCGTTTGGCACTCGGGCGGGGATGTTCATGCTCGGCCGCTCCAAAGGCGGGCCGCTCGTCAATTACTGGACCGAAGAGAAATACAAGTTCACGTTCGATCCGGACCACCGGCCCGATTTGCCGCCGTCACTGGAACCATACGGTCGCCAGCCTTACCGCGGTCTCGAACCTTACTAGTTCGGTGTTGAACGACCGATTAGGTCGATCAGCCGGCGCGCAAGATCCGATGTGACCTGAAATCGTTCGGCACCGTCGACCTCGACACTCGCTTTGCCAGTCCAGACGATTTGCCTCGCTTCGCGGTCGATTAAGTCCATGAAGACTTCGTAGCGCACGGTTCGCCGGTTGCGTTCCGGATCGGGCAGGTCGATCCCAACCTTGAAATCGTCCAGCCCGACGTTGCTGCCACCCTCGCCGTAGAAACGCAGGCGCAAGCCGCCCGTATCGTTGCGCCGCACGCTCGTGCGAAAGTCCAGCAACATCGACGGTTGCTGCCGCAGGACGAAACCGCGCAGCGTCAAGGCGCGTTCGATCTCGGCGGCGAGCCGGCTGTTCACTTCGGTATTGTCCCGGTAGTCGACCCGAACGTCGCCTGCGCGGACCGTGGTAAAGGCACGGGTTTCCACCGCCGGTTCGGTCGGTTCGCCCTGGGCCCAGGCTGTACACGCGAACAACGCAAGCCCAGCCGCGACACCGACTCCCGCTCGCCAGAATTTCATCATTGAAGGGCCGTCGCGGCTTGCGCCATACAACGATTGTCTCGTGACAAGGCGGGTCGATTAGCCGCCGGCTTTTTTCGCTGCCGCTTCCGCTTCGCGCTTCTGGCGGAACTCCGTAACGGTCTGTTGGATCTGATCCAATGCCGGCTTTAGGGTCGGGTTCTCGTTGATCGCGCCCCACCATTTTGCCAGTTTGGGCCGCCCGTCGAATCGACCGCTCATCCCGTGGTTGCCGAGTACGAGGACCGCCAGCCCAATGGCGCCGTGCAGGGTTACGTCGGCAAGGGTGAGGGAGGAGCCGAAGGCAAAGCCGGTGTCGGGGAGGAAGTGTTCAACATAGTCGAGTGCGGCGACCGTGTTGGTTTTACCGGTCAAGATCGCCTCTGTATCGCCGTCCTTCTGCAGCCGCAGCAGCGAGACCGCCGGCGGATACACATAAAGATCGGCGATGCGGCACAATAGGCGGACATGCGCCTGTCCTGCCGCGTCCGCCGGCATGAGCGCCGGCCCGGACAATGTTCGATCGAGATACTCGCAAATCACGCCAGATTCGGGGATCGATGTCCCGCCGTCGACCAATAGCGGCATCTTCCCCATCGGGTTCATGGCGAGATAGCTGTCGCTTTTGATTCCGCCTTCGTAAGCCTCGAGATCGGCGCCGCCTCCCTTTGCGGCAACCGTGAGCCAGCAGCGGGCGACGTAGGGCGATGCAAGTGAGCCGTAGAGCTTCATGGTGTCCCTTCCAGATTAGGGAGCGGAGTATCGGGCGAAGTTCACGGTTCGTCCAGGGTCAGGTGCGGATCAACCCGGGTAGCCCGGCAACGTATCGACTGTCGGGAAACACCCGGTCTTCGATGTCCCCCTCAGGGACGGCCATATGGTCGCGCAGAATGCCTTTGAGGAGTGCGCGTATATCGGTCGCGGGCGCAAGGTCGCGGCCCTCGAACAGGTGGCGCGGATCCAATCCTGGCCAAGTTGTCGCCATTTGGCCCCCCTTGATCGCGCCACCGAGAATCAGGGCAACGCTTCCGGTGCCATGGTCGGTACCTTTGGTGCCGTTGATGGCGACCGTTCGCCCAAACTCGCTAAGGACAGCAACCACTGACTCCTGCCAGGCGGCACCCAATCCTTTGCGCAACTGCGTCAATCCGGTAGCGAGGTTCTCGAACTGGGTCGCCAGTGGGCCGCCCGTAGTTCCTTGAAAAGCGTGGGTATCCCAACCGTCGGTGTCGAGAACCGCGACCCGTGGTCCGTTTCGGTCGGCCAGCAACTTGCCCGCCGCCCCGAACGACTCGCGAAAGTACGCCTGAGCGCCGCCTTGATCCCGGCGGGATCCTTTTCGGGGTTGCCCGAGTACGTCGTCCTTCATCGCTTGGGCTTGCACGGCGTCCGCAAGGGTCTTCGTCAAGATCGGGTCCTGCCTGTACATCCTCTCCAGACGGGTAATGAAATCGGTGCCGACATCGGGTAGCACCTGCGGCGCATAGGTTGTGTAGCGCGCATCGCCGCGCATGATTAGGGGCACGTTTGCACCCACGGCTAGTCCGACCGGGACGTCACCCGGAGCCATTGCGCCGATGGCACGGTTCAACCATCCGTCAACCGTGCTATGCGGCAGGTGGGTGCCGTTCTCGAGGACGTTCTGCGCATCGAAGTGCGACCGATTGCGGTAGGGTATACCCACCGCATGGGCGACGGCGAGATCGCCGCTGCGATACAACGGTTCCAGCGACGCCAATGCGGGATGCAGGCCGAACTGGCCGTCAAGGTCGACCAAGCCGCCCGGTTCGCCCGGTCGGGGCAGCGCGAGTTCGCCCCGTGTCCGCCGGTAGCTTGTCTCGCCGTAGGGGGCGATAGCGGCTAGGCCGTCCATGCCGCCGCGCAACAATACGACGACCAGTCGTTTGTCCGTCGGGACGGCGCCAAACGCCATGCGAATGCCTGCCGGCGAAGCCATTAGCGCGGTAGCAACGGTCAGGTGCTGGAGCGTCTGGCGACGGGTCAGCATGGCTATTTCCTCTGAAATTCGGGGCTGGAGAACACTAAGGCCACGGCCTCGGTGCGGCTCTGAGCTTGGGCGACGGTTGTTCTGGTTTCGTCCGAGAGGACAGGGCCAACGATGGATTCCGCCCAGTCCACCGGATTGGGGACCGGCGACACGTTGCCCAGCGCGCGTAACCATTCGATCCGGGTCATCAGCGCCTCCGGCGTCATCCAGTCGGCGGTCTTATCGGACCATCCGGCGGGCGAGGGTGCGGTAAACGGAAATTGGTTGAGCAGGCCGAGGGCCCCGATGATCCGTTGGTCGGCGAGTTCGTTCACGTTAAGGGCGCGCAGGCTCGAAATAATGAGGTCGTTCGGGGTTTTGAACTTGGAGAGCGGTGCATCCCATGTCTCGGGAATGTCGATCAGGGCCAGCGTCAACGCCCGAAGGTCGCCACCGGTGTCCTTGAATACCTTTTCAAGGCGGCTGATGCTCGCCGCTGACGGTTCGTCGGCGACAAAATGGGTCGCGAGTTTCGTTGCCACGAAACGTGCCGTGGCGGGGTGACGGGCAACATCCCGCAATGCCTCCTCGCCGCTGCGGACGCCGTTTTGGCGATAGGTCTTTGTGAGGAGCGTTTTGGTGCCCGGTTCGTGGCCGACGGCGCGGAACACAAATGCGCCGGGCGTTCCGGACGATCGATCCTGGGGACGGGCAACACCCCAACCGGTGAGGAGTTTGGCTAACCCGATCACATCGTCCTGGGTGTACCCGCCGTCGACGCCCAGGGTATGAAGTTCGAGAATTTCACGCGCCAGATTATCGTTCAGGCCAAAATCGCGCTGGCGACCGGCCGGGCTGTTCGGCCCGAAGGAAAATTGATTGTCGAGATACATCAACATGACGGGGTGCTGGGTGACCGCCACCAAGAGATCGGCAAAAGTACCAAAAATGTTCGGCCGAATTGCCTCGCGCTCAAAGGCGCCCGCCGCGGCGATAATTTGCGGCCGCTTGACTGAAATCGTGAAGTGATTGCTCCAAAAGTGCACGAGGCGTTCGCGGAACGGGGTTCCGCTGCGTATTGCCGCCATCGTACGGCGGCCGACCTCTCGACCGAGCACGTCGCGTGCCTCTCCCTTCAAGTACTTCACATACGCTTGGGGGGCTCCTTGTTGCTGGCGCTGAGTCTCGGCGAGCAACGGCGCCGAGGGGCCGAGGTTGCGGAGTTCGGTGGGTAGGTCGGTGTTTTCGACTTGGTCGCGCAACCAGCCCTTGGGGTCGCTGGCAATCATGACCAGATCGCCGGGCCGGGGTCCGTAGCCGAAGCGGGTCGCGGCAACATAGGCTTGTTCGGTCGCCATCGAGCCTCCATCGCGCAGGCAACGCTCCACGCGTCTACCTCATACTCACGCGGGGACGGTGAGGTTTCCGTCGTTAGGCGGTCTGGGCCGCCGCCATCGTGCGCCAGACGCGCTCGGGGGTGGCCGGCATATCGATGTGGGCCACGCCAAGCGGTGCAAGGGCATCGAGGATGGCGTTAACGACCGCCGGCAAGGCACCCAGGGTACCGGCCTCTCCCGCACCTTTGGCTCCCAAGGGATTGGTTTGGCACAGAATTTCGTTGTAGCGGAAATCGATGAAAGGCAAATCGTCGGCCCGCGGCATGCAATAGTCCATAAAAGAGCCGGTAAGCAGCTGGCCGCCTTCGTCGTCATAGACCGCGTGTTCGAACAACGCTTGGCCCATGCCTTGAGCGATGCCACCGTGGACCTGTCCTGCGACCAACAACGGGTTGATAACCTTGCCGAAATCGTCGACCACGGTGTAGCGGGTAATGGCGACCTGCCCGGTGTCTCGGTCGACCTCAACCTCACAAACATGGGCACCGTTGGGGAAGGTCGGGACCGGATAGGTGTAATCGCCCATCTCGTCCAGCCCCGGTTCCATACCGTCGGGCAGGTTTTTTGAGTCTTTCGCGGCAGCGGCGACGTCCATGATGGCGATCGAACGATCGGTTCCCGCGATGGTGAAGGTGCCGTCATCGAATTCGAGATCGGCCTCCGCGGCTTCAAGCATGTGCGCGGCGATTTTGCGCGCCTTCTCCAGCACCTTTTCGGCCGTTGTCAGGACTGCGTTGCCGCCGATCACCAAGGAGCGCGATCCGGCGGTCCCGCCGCCTTGCGGCAAGAGGCGGTTGTCGCCCTGGCGGAAATCGATCTTGTCGAATGCGATTCCGAGCGCCTCGTTGATGAACTGAGCAAAGGTCGTGGGGTGACCTTGGCCGGTCCCTAACGTGCCCATGTCGAGGAGGACTCGACCGTCGTCTTTGAAGGTGATCTTTGCCGTCTCCGTTGGGTCGGCGCCGGTGGCTTCGATATAGGTGGCAATGCCCAACCCTAGTAGCTTGCCGCGCGTTGCCGCATCTCGTCGTCGTTTGTCGACATCCTTTTGGTTCGCGGCTTCGAGGGCGTCTTGGAGATTTCGGGTAAAGTCGCCTGAGTCGTAGCTGAGGCCCATCGCCGTGGTGAAGGGCATCTCGTCGGGCCGGATGTAGTTGCGATGGCGCAGGGTATCGGCAGGAATGTTCATCTCGCGCGCCGCTTTATCGACCAACCGTTCGATGACATAAGCAGCCTCCGGCCGGCCGGCCCCGCGGTAAGCATCGGTGACGACGGTGTTGGTGAATACCCCGGTGACCTCGGCCAGGGCTACCGGAATCCGGTAAAGCCCCGGCAGCATGCGGCTGTACAGCAATGTCGGGACAAGGGGGCCGACCTGATTGGCGTAGGCCCCCAGGCTCGCAATCGTCTTGACCCGCAGGCCCAAGAAATCGCCGTCTTTGGTCATGGCTAACTCGGCATGGGTGACGTGGTCGCGCCCATGGGCGTCGCTCACGAACGACTCGCTCCGGTCGCCGTACCACTTTACGGGGCGTCCTAGAGCTTTCGCCGCCCAAAGAACCAGTACTTGCTCGGCGTAGATGTATCCCTTCATGCCAAACCCGCCGCCCACGTCGTCGGTGAGGACGTGCAGCTGTTTACTGTCGACGCCAAGAATTCCGGCAGCGACCTGGCCAAGCTGAAATACGTTCTGGCAGTTGGTGCGGAGCGTGTAGGTTCCGCTGGCTGGATCGTAGGCGCCTGTCGCCCCGCGCGGTTCCATTGAGGCGCAAACGACGCGGTTGTTGACGATATCTACGGCGGTCACGCGATCGGCCTTGGCGAAGGCGGCTTCGGTCGCGTCGCCGTCGCCCATGGACCATTGGAAGCAGGTATTGGCCGGGGCGTCCGCCCAGATTTGCGCGGCGCCGGGTTTTGGTGCGGCCGCGGTATCGGTCAGCGCCGGCTGAACATCGTAATCGATATCGACCAGTTCGGCGGCGTCGCGTGCTTGCTGGAGGGTCTCGGCGACGACCATCGCCACGGGGTCGCCGACGTGTTTGACCGCCGTCGTGGCCAGAACCGGACGGGGCGGGACGTAGGCTGGGGAGCCGTCGCTGCGTTTGAGGTGCAAAACGGCAACGGTCGGACTCGGCATATGGCCGATCTTCGCCTGTTCCGCATCGGCGCCGGTGAAGACGGCGATCACCCCGGGTGCGGACCGCGCGGCGCCGATATTGACGGTGCCGAGGTTGGCGTGGGCATGCGGCGACCGGACGATCGCCGCATAGGCTTGGCCGTCGAATTCGAGATCGTCGTGGAAGCGGCCCTTGCCGATCAATAGCCGGTCGTCTTCGACTCGGCGAACGCTTTTCCCAAACCCATATTCCGACATCGCTCACTCCCGCAGCTTGTCCCCTTTTGCCGGGGCCGTTCATCGAAGCGCGAGAATACCGTGCGGACCGGGCTGCGTCGCCCCTCTAACGTGCTTACCCTGTATTGGACTAGGCGGCCTTGGCGTCCTGAATCGCCCGCCACACGCGCTGAGGTGTCGCGGGCATTTCGATGTGTTTGACCCCGGTTGGGGCCAACGCATCCAGAACGGCGTTAATGACCGCGCCGGTAGACCCTGTCGTGCCGGCTTCGCCAGCACCCTTTACACCCAGCGAGTTGGTGGTGCACGGAACCACGTTCATGTCGATCTTGATGGAAGGCATGTTGAGCGCGCGGGGCATGCAGTAGTCCATGAACGAACCGGTCAACAATTGCCCGGAGTCGGTGTCGTAGACGGCGTCCTCGTAGAGCGCCTGGCCGACCCCCTGGACGATGCCGCCGTGAATTTGCCCGTGCACGATCATTGGGTTCAGAACAACGCCGAACTCGTCGACGACGGTGTAGCTCTCGATGGCGATATCGCCGGTGTCGGGGTCGACCTCAACCTCGACAAGGTGACATCCGTTGGGATAGCTCGACCCGTCGGATTTGTAGGTCGCGTCCTCCTTGAGCCCCGGGGTTATCCCTTCCGGTAGATTTGCAGGGTCGTCCGCCGCTTTTGCGACCTCGCCGAGGCTGAGCGTCCGGTCGGTGCCGGCGATTCTGAACGTGCCGCCTTCGAATTCGATATCGGCTTCGGCCGCCTCCAGCATGTGCGAGGCGATTTTGCGCGCCTTGTCGATCACTTTTTCGACGCCGGCCAAGACCGCCCCACCGCCACTGTAGCCCGAGCGCGATCCACCGGCACCGCCTCCCTGGGGCAGAACGTCCGAATCCCCCTGGTGGACGGTAATGCGGTCGTAGTCGGTGCCAAGCTTATCGGCGACGATTTGCGCAAATGTCGTGGCGTGGGCCTGGCCTTGGGTCAGCGAACCCGAATAGGCCATCACCGAGCCGTCCGCCTTGACCTCGATCCGGGCCGTTTCGGGTACGCCGCCCGCGGTCGCTTCGATATAGACCGACATGCCGATTCCGCGCAGTTTGCCACGGTCGGCCGACGCTTTGCGTCGCGCGAGGAAGCCGTCGAAGTCGGCGGCCTTCAAACAGTCGTCCAGGTTTTTGGCAAAATCTCCTGAATCGTAGGTCATGCCGGTGGGGCCGCTATAGGGCATTTGGTCGGCGGCAATCAGATTGCGGCGGCGAATCTCCACCGGGCTGAGGCCAAGTTCGCGAGCGGCCAAGTCCACCAATCGCTCGATGACGTAGCTCGCCTCCGGGCGACCCGCCCCGCGATAGGCATCAGTGAAAACCTTGTTGGTAATGCTGACTTCTACCTCGGCATAAACCTGTGGCACCCGGTAGACCCCGGGCAACATACGCACGCTGCCGGCAGACAGGATCATCGGGCCGAAATTCGAGGCGTAGGCCCCCATCGAACCGACCGAGTGGACTCGCACCGCCAAGAAGTGTCCCCCAGCATCGAGGGCGAGTTCCGCATCGACGACGAGGTCGCGCCCTTGGGTATCGCTGAGAAATGCTTCGCTCCGGTCGGAGTACCATTTGACCGGTCGGCCGAGTCGCTTTGCTGCCATCATCACCAGCGGTTGCTCGGGATACGGCATGCCCTTCATCCCGAACGAGCCACCCACGTCCGGGCAGGTCACATGAACTTGGCTCTCCTCGATGCCGAGCATCTCGGCGCAAATCGCTCGATTGCGGTAAACACTCTGGGTGTTGGTGTGGAGGGTGTAGCGATCGTTGGCGGCATCGTATTCGCCGATACAACCGCGCGGCTCCATGGATGCGGCGATGATGCGCTGGTTGACATGCTTGAACCGAACCGTCCGGTGGGCGGTGGCAAAGGTCGCGTCGATCGCCGCAGCGTCACCCATGGTAAACAGGAAGGCATCATTGCCGTCGGTTTGCTCCGAATAAATCACCGGCGCGTCCGGCGCCAACGCCGCGGCAGTGTCGGTGACACTCGGCAGGATGTCATAGTCGACCAAGATCGCTTCCGCCGCGTCCTTGGCTTGCAACCGGTTCTCGGCGACGATGAACGCAACTGGGTCGCCGACGTGCCGCACATGGGTGCGGGCGAGGACATGATGGGTTGGGAAAAACCGCTTCGATCCGTTGCGCCGCTTGAATTCAAACATCGTATCGACGGCGCAGGGGAGGGGGCCGATGTCTTCGACATCCGCACCGACATAGATTCCCAACACTCCGGGCATCGTCTGGGCGTCGGCAGAGTCGATCGAAAGGATTTTCGCGTTCGCATGGGGCGAGCGCAGAACGTAGGCATGGGCCTGACCGGCGACGTTGATGTCGTCGATGTAGCGGCCCTTGCCGATGAGGAGTGTGTCGTCCTCTTTGCGTTTGACCGCTTGTCCGATGCCGAATTCGCCCATGATGTGCCTCGTCTTGGTAGGTGACAAAGACATGGCCGCCTGATGGCGGCCATGTCAACGCGTGTATGTCGGGCCGCTAGGCCGCTTTGGCGCCGTCGATCAGCCGCCAAAGGCGCTCGGGCGTGGCGGGCATCTCGACGTGCCGAATGCCCAGGTCCTTGAGCGCATCGACCAGGGCGTTGGTGACGCAGCCCAGTGCGCCGACGGTACCGGCTTCACCTGCCCCTTTGATGCCCATGGGATTGGTCTTACACAGAACCTCGTTGAACCCGATCTTGAACGACGGGAAGTTGTCGGCCCGCGGCATCGCGTAGTCCATGTAGGACCCGGTGACCAGTTGCCCCGATTCCGGGTCGTAGACGCAGTGTTCGAGGAGAACTTGTCCCACGCCTTGGACAATTCCGCCGTGGACCTGGCCCGCGACCAGCAGAGGGTTGATGACCTTGCCGAAATCGTCGACGACCACGTAATTCAAGATCGTAACGTTACCGGTGTCCCGGTCGACCTCAAGTTCGCAGACGTGACACCCATTCGGATAGGTTCCCGAGTTCACGTCCGAGCCCGCGCGCGTATCGAGGCCGGGTTCGACGCCCTCAGGCAGGTTAGCCTGATCCTTTGCCGCCGTTGCGACCTCACCGACGGTTAGGCGGCGGTCGGTTCCAACGATCGAGAACACGCCGTCGCCGAACTCGATATCGGACTCGGCTGCTTCCAACATGTGTGCAGCAATTTTCTTGCCCTTGTCGATGATTTTTTCGGAGGCGTGCTTGATCGCCGAAGCACCGAGCATCATTGACTTCGATCCGCCCGTGCCACCACCGGTCTTGACGCGGTCGGTATCGCCCTGGACGACCGTGATCTTGTCGAACGGCAGGCCGAGCATTTCCTCCAGAACCTGCGAATAGGAGGTCGCGTGACCTTGGCCGTTGGTCAAGGTGCCGATGAGCACGGTCACGCTACCGTCGTCTTCGAAGATCAGTTCGACGTTTTCGTTCGGCGCGCCAGCGGCGGCCTCGACATAGCAGGCCATACCGATCCCGCGCAGCTTGCCGGCCTTTGCCGACTCGGTGCGGCGCTTCTCGAAGCCGTTCCAGTCCGCCAGTTTCATGGCGTCGTTCATGTTGGCGACGAACTCGCCCGAATCGTAGTTCGGTCCCAACGGCGCTGCGTAGGGAAGTTTGCTGGACGGGATAAGGTTGCGCCGGCGGATTTCGGCCGGGTCGATGCCCATGTCATAGGCCGCGCTGTCGACTAGCCTTTCGATGATATGCGATGCCTCTGGGCGGCCCGCGCCGCGGTAGGCGTCGATGGAGACTGTGTTCGTAAAGACACCAACCACATTGACGTAGGCCGCTGGGATCTCGTACAGCCCGGTCAATAGTCCGGTACCGGCCATTGTCGCGACCATCGGGGCGAAATTCGATAGGTAGGCCCCCATCGCTGAAATGTTTTCGACCTTCAAGGCGAGGAACTTGCCGTCTTTGTCGACCGCCAATTCGGCGTGGGTGACGTGGTCCCGGCCTTGCGTATCGGTGATGAACGCCTCGGTTCGTTCGCTCGTCCATTTGACGGGGCGGCCGACCTTTTTGGCGGCCCACGGCATCAGACACTGTTCGGGGTAGACGAAGACTTTCATCCCGAAGCCGCCGCCGACATCGGGCGAGACAACCCGCAGGTTGTCGGCCTCCGCGCCGAGCGCACCCGACACGATGTCGCGCATCATGTGGACGTGCTGGCAGGGGGTATGCAGCGTGTACCGGCCGGTTTTGGAGTCGAATTGGCCCAGCGCACCGCGTGGTTCCATCGAGGCGACGACGACCCGGTTGTTGGTCAGGTCGATCTTGGTGACATGGGCGGCCTTAGCGAAGGCGGCATCGACCGCGGCGCGGTCGCCCTTCTCCCAGTCGAAGACCCGGTTTCCCGGCGCGTCGTCCCAGACCAGTGCCTTGCTGGTAAGGGCCGCGGCAGTGTCGGTGACGGAGGGTAGGATGTCGTAGTCGACCATGACCTGGTCGGCCGCGTCCTTGGCCTGTTTTGCCGTCTCGGCGACGACGACGGCGACGGCATCGCCCACGGTCCGCACCCTGTCGCTTGCCAACAGGTCGTGGGGCGGTTGCGCCATCTTCGAGCCGTCGCGCGAGGTTAATACCGCGAGACACGGAATACCGCCGATCCCGTCGGCCTTCAGGTCTGCCGCGGTGAAAACGCCGAGTACGCCCGGCGCCGCGGTTGCCGCTGAAGCATCGATCCCGTTGATTTTGGCATGGGCATGGGGCGACCGAACGAAGTAGGCGTATGCCTGACCCTCGAACGTCAGATCGTCGAGATAGCGCCCGCCGCCGGTCAGCAGCCGATTGTCTTCTTTGCGACGGACCGCTTGGCCCACACCGAATTGACCCATGGATTACGCCTTTCTGGTTGGCCGGTGAGTCCGGCCTTGTTCCTCCGCAGGGCCCTACAATAGGCAATTGGCCGGGGCCGGACCAATGCCAATTTTCCCTAGGTTTCCGCCCGCTCTTTCGCCGTCGTGGGGCGCCCAAAGAGCAGCCTGAAGACCAGGGCGCCCGACAGCATCACGACCAAAACCCGTAAAAAATGCATAATGGTGACAAAGGCCGTATCGGCGGCGAGGGCAAAGGCAATAAGGCTCATTTCCGCTAGGCCCCCCGGGGCGATCGACAGGAAAAGCACAAACCCGTCCAAACCGGTTATCCAAGCGAAACCAGCAGCAACGACAATGGCGATACCGATCATGGAGAGGCCCGCGAGTAGGGCGATGCCGAGTGTCCGCGCCATCACAGCGAAGCCGAGACGGTCGACGAAGCGGCACCCGACGCTGGTCCCAATGACGACGAGCGCCGCCGAGACCAGCCAGACCGGCAACGTCGCATTGGAGATACCGGTGGCATGGAGCAGGGCCGAGAGCACCATCGGGCCGATCAGGGGTGCCGCGGGGATTCGTAAACGGCTCGCGACAGCCCAACCGACGACGGCGCAGGCGACCAAGAGGGCGATCTCTAGCGGCGTGGAGGCGATATGGGCACCGCTTTGCGGTGTGGTCGGCACGGCTAAATGCTCAACGTAGCGGAAGTAGAACGAAATTAAGGTCACGACCAAAACGATTCGGACGCCGTGGTTGAGCGGCACTATACGGCTGTCTCCGCCCATCGCCTCGCTGATCAACGTCATTTCCGAGAGACCGCCGGGCGTGGAGGAAAAATACGCCGTCGTCCGGTCGTAGCGACCGAGCGTTCGATAGATCCAATAGGCCGTCGCCATCGCGACGGCCATGAATCCGACCTGGATGAGCAAGGTCGCGCCAAAGCGCCCGGCCTGTTCGAGAAGTTCCGGCGTGAACGCGCTACCCAACAAGACGCCGATAACGGTCGCGAAGACCCCACGGAAACGACCGGGCATACGTACCGGTGCGCCGGCGAAGGCCACAATCATCACCGCGATCATCGAGCCAAGCATCCAGGCGAGGGGCAGCGAAAGCACATAGAAGACCGTTCCACCGGCGGCACCGACAGGCAGGGCGATTGCCAAACCGCGCAGCGTGGCCGGTTTCATAGGGGGCGGTAGCGGCCGAGCCGCACGGCAGTCTGTCCCCGCTTGATGCGCCGCGTCGGCATGATAAGGACACAGTCGTCGTAGGGCGTGACGATCGTCCGGTCCCCGTCGCGGGCGATCGGTGTGCCAGCGCGCGCAACCGTCTCGAGGCCACGGTAGTCGTCCAGGAACTGAAAGTCGTCGTTTTCCACCGCAACGGCGGTGGTGACATCGACGATACGTTGCGGCGCCGGCGGCGCGCCCAAACGCGACGCGAGCCAGTTGCGATCCACCGCATCGAACGCGGCGAGAAAACGTAAGGCCGCCTCGACCGCGACAGCGCGGCTCTTCGCGACCCAGTGCTGGCCGCATTCGACCAGGAGCGCGGTTTGCGGCTTGCTATCGTCCGAGAAGGCGTCGTAGTCCCGCAGCCTCACGCCTTCGGCATGGCCGTGGTCGACGACTACGTACTCCGGCATCCCAATTGCTCGGGCTAGGGCCAAACCCTTTTGCGTTGTTCCCGCGAGCGCCAAGGGCGGGCTTGGCGTCTGCATGGAATGCAGGTCGAGGAGATGATCGACGGTATCGACGAGGGAGCGCATCGCGGCGGCCCGGATCCGTTCACGCGACCGGGCTGGGGCGTCCAGTACGTCCTGCGACCACAGGCGGTTAAAATCTTCGTCCAGGAAGCGCGAGGCGCCGGGGTTGGCTGGGTCAAATGTCCGATAGGCCGCGACGTTGGCGAAACTAAGGCTGAGGCGGCCGCAGAGCGGGGCAACGCCGTTGCGAAAGAGGTAGTCCAGGGCGTGGGCACCACAGACTTCGTTACCGTGGGTTAGTGCGTTGATCAAAAGATGCGGTCCGGGCACCCCGCTGTCGAATGTCGTGACATAGGGAATGCCGGTGTTCCCGACGTAGGCGGCGATATCGATCGGCAGCAGGTCCAGCGGCTGCGCGAGGCTCGTTTCGGTATGACTCACGGAATGAATTGTTCGTTCAGAATGCGTTCTTCGAGGTTGTGTTCGGGATCGAACAGCATCCGCATGCGGCGTGTCCGGTCTTCCCGCACTTCGACCCACGATATGTCGCGGACCTCGGTATGGTCGGCCACCGCGCTGACCGGACGCTTCTCGGGTTCGAGAATGTCGAAACGTACGACCGCATTCTGTGGCAGCAAGGCTCCACGCCAGCGCCGGGGCCGAAAGGCGCTGATCGGCGTCAAGGCCATGACATCGGCCCCGATCGGAATGATTGGGCCGTGGGCCGACAGATTATAGGCGGTACTCCCAGCCGGGGTCGCCAACAGAATGCCGTCGCAGATCAATTCTGGAATACGCACGACGCCGTCCACGGAAATCCGAATCTTGGCGGCCTGGCGCGTCTCGCGCAGAAGCGAGACTTCGTTGATGGCGAGAGCATGTTTGCGCCGGCCTTTTCGCATTGCCGTCATTTCGAGCGGGCGCAGTGAGACCTCTTGGGCCAACCCGATCCGATCGTGTAGTTTGTCCTCGCGGAATTCGTTCATCAGAAAGCCGACCGTCCCTTTGTTCATGCCGAATATCGGGACGTCGCGTTCCATGTAGCGGTGCAAGGTCTCAAGCATGAACCCGTCGCCGCCAAGCGCCACGATCACGTCGGCTTTGCCAGGCGGGACATGTTTGTAGCGCCGTTTGAGCCGCGCGAGTCCGTTTTGCGCTTCTTTGGCCCGGCTGGCGACAAAACTGACGGTGGCGTGGTTCGGCATGGCGCGGGGCGCATCCGGCTGGTGGGCGATCTCCGCAGTATAGCCGGGGGTGCGGACTTGGCCACTGACGCTGTTAGTCAGCGCGTTGGCATATCGGACGCCGGGTTTCGCACAACGTTCTGCGGTCCCGTTGCCAGGCGGTGGCCCCTCCCTCATCATAGCCGGCCGTGCGCCAGAGGTTTCCCGCTATGCGTTCCGCCGTGACCGCCCTATTCCTTGCGTTCTCCCTGATTCTCGGCGCGGGTCAAGCCGCCGCGCAGGACGAAAGCGATCGTCACGAAGGGTACTACTATCCCAAACCGCAAAGCCGTGAGACGTACGTCGCGCGCGCGATCACGCTGCCGCAGGCGTCCCGCGAATCGCGAATCGGTTTTGTCACGGGCATGACGGCGCAGCAGTTGCGTGCGCCCTATCCCCCGCAGTTTGCAATTTTTGCGAAGGGCGACGGGGCGCAAAAGTTAATCATCGTCGCGCTCAACGATTCGGCGTTCGGGACCGTCTACCGTGCCCGCGCCTTGCTCGCCCAACTGACGGCGCAAGTTCGCACGACGCAGTTCTTTCAAGAAATGGGCGTCGCCGATTTCTTCACGTTCTTCGATCTAGCTAAATCGATGGGGTTCGAGCAAATCACCATTTCCGACGGCGACACCTTTTCGCATCAGGTGCTCATCCGCTAGGCACCCGAAGTGGTGATTAACCACCTGTGACGCTCATGTGCCGGGTCACGGCAGGCGCGGTATGTCGCCGGTCGATGAAGAAATCGTGTCCCTTGGGTTTGCGGCCGATCGCTTCGTCGATAGCCGCGTCGAGTTCGGCGTCGGATGTATGCGCGCGCAGCGCCGCCCGCAGATCGGCGGAGTCGCTTTGTCCGAGGCACATGTACAGCGTTCCCGTGCAGGTCAGCCGAACTCGGTTGCACGATTCGCAGAAGTTGTGGGTAAGGGGCGTGATGAACCCGACCCGCCCCCCGGTTTCTTTGACCCGCGCGTAGCGCGCCGGTCCGCCGGTCTGGTAGTCGATGTCTTCCAAGTGCCAGCGCTTTTCAAGATCCGCCCGGGCGACCGACAACGGCAAGTAGTCGGCGGAGCGGTCGCCGTCAATGTCGCCCATCGGCATCGTCTCGATAAAGGTGAGGTCGAATCCATGCTCGCCGCACCACGCGATCAGGCGATCGAACTCGCCGTCGTTGATTTTGTTGAGCGCGACCGTGTTGATTTTGACCGCAAGGCCCGCGCGCTTTGCGGCGGCGATCCCGCGCATCACCTGGTCGAAATCGCCCCAGCGGGTGACGCGCTTGAACACATCCGGATCCAGCGAATCGAGAGAAATATTGACCCGCCGAACGCCGGCATCGAAAAGCGGACCGGCGAAACGGTCGAGCTGGCTGCCGTTGGTTGTCAGGGTCAGTTCCTCCAATGCGCCGGTTTGGAGATGACGCCCCAACGACTGGAACAACGTCATGATGTCCTTACGCACCAACGGCTCGCCACCGGTCAGGCGCAACTTTGTGACGCCTTTGCGCACGAAAGCGGAGCACAGCCGATCCAATTCCTCCAGCGACAGGACGTCTCGTTTGGGCAGGAACGTCATGTGCTCGGACATGCAGTAGACGCAGCGAAAGTCGCAACGGTCCGTCACGGAGACCCGCAGATAGGTTATTTCGCGGCCAAAGGGATCGATCATCGGGGAAAGGCTTCCATGCCGGGCACTGAGCGTTATATATGGCAGTATATAACCCTCACAAGGACAGAGGGCGGTTTTCTGGTGTGACCGGCGAAGTTGTGACGTGATGCTTGAATTCGAGGTGGCCCCCGATCCCCAAAACCCGCAGCTCACGCGGCGTGTGGCAGGGCGCGATGAAAGCGGTCTCCCGGTCGACACGGCCGTGACCGTCGAGCGGCCGCTGACCGTCTATCTGAACGGGCAGGAAATCGTCACAATGATGACGATCGGCGACCATCCGACTTGGCTTGCAGTCGGTTATCTTCTGAACCAAAACATGCTCCGTGCCGACGATCGAATCGAGGCGATCGACTACGACGAAGAACTGGATGTCGTGGTTGTCCGGACCGAACGGCCGACCGACTACGAAGCGAAACTCAAGAAGAAGACGCTGACCTCCGGATGCGCCCAGGGCACGGCGTTCGGCGATCTCATGGAGACCTTCGAAGACGTTGCACTTGCGACCGACGCCGTCCTACGCACTTCCTGGCTTGCCCGGCTGCTCAAAAAGGTTAACACGCGGCCTAGTCTCTATCTCGAAGCCGGCGCAATCCACGGCTGCGTGCTGGCGCGCGAGGATGTGCCGCTCCTTTACCTCGAAGATGTCGGGCGCCACAACGCGGTCGATAAAATCATGGGTTACATGTTCCTCAACGACGTGGCACCCGAGGACAAGATCTTCTACACGACTGGGCGGTTGACCTCCGAAATGGTCATCAAATGCGTCAACATGCGCATTCCGATTTTGGTCTCGCGTTCGGGCTTTACCGCCTGGGGCGTCGATCTCGCGCGGCAAGCAAACCTGACGCTGATCGGCCGTGCCCGTGGGCGCCGATTTCTGGCGCTAGCCGGGCATGAGAGAATCGTTTACGACGCCGAACCCACCGCGGATGAAGAACCCGAAGCAGCCCAACGAAAGGGCGCGCGGTGAAGGCCCATCGCCACGTCGTCGGGGTGTTGTTAGCCGGTGGCCAAGCGCGACGCATGGGCGGTGGTGACAAATGCCTGCAAACGCTTGGCGGCGAAACTCTATTGGCGCGCGCGATCGCACGTGCGAGGCCTCAGGTCGATTCTTTGATCTTGAATGCGCACGGCGACCCCGCGCGTTTCGAAGCCTACGGCGTGTCCGTCGTACCCGATGTGATTGATGGCTTCATAGGACCTTTGGCGGGCGTCTTGACGGCAATGGAATGGGCCCACGAACATGCGCCCGACCATGAGACGGTCGCATCCTTCCCGATCGACGCGCCGTTTTTTCCGAAAGACCTTGTCGACTCGATGCTGGAAGCGCGCCGCCAAGCGGGCGCGCTGTTGGCCTGCGCCGCATCGCGCGGGCGCACTCATCCGGTCTTCGGTATTTGGCCTGTCTCCCTGCGCCACGATCTTCGCGACGCTATTGCCCAAGGCGAACGCAAGATTGATCGCTGGACCGAGCAATACCCTATCGTCACCGTCGAATTCTCCGGCGTGGGCATCGACCCGTTCTTCAATGCCAACACGCCGGAAGACCTAGCTGAAGCCGAACGACTTTTACGGGCGATGGAGGCATGAGCGGGTCGGTCAGTTCGGCGGCGCCGCAGTTGCGGGTGTTGCTGGGGGCGGCCACGGCGATGGGCCCCGGCAAAGCGGCCTTGATCGATGCGATCGACCGCACCGGCTCGATTTCCGCCGCCGCCCGCGATATGGGGATGTCCTACCGCCGCGCCTGGGACCTCGTTGAGACGATGAATCAATGCTTCGTCAAGCCGCTGGTCGAGACGGCCACAGGGGGGCGGGGCGGCGGCGGCGCGCAGGTGACGGACTTCGGCCGTGAAGTTGTGCGGCGTTACCGTGTAATGGAGAGTAAGGCAGCCCGCAGCGTTACGGCAGACATGGCAGCGCTAGAAGGATTGATGCGGGGATAGAGCCTAAAGGCTAGGCCGACAGCCAGCCTTGGGAAAGTTGGATTAGGTCCGGCGCAGCGAGTCGCGTCGCTCGTTCTCAAGCAACAGTTCTTCGATGGCTGCAAGAACGTCCTGCCAAATCTGTTGTCCGGCGGTGTCGCCACGGCGCGCGAATCTACCGATAGCGTTCTGTGCCACCGCGATCGCATTGCCGCCGTGGACGTCGATGAGCTGGTCGGCCGTCGCGAACGTTAATTGGTCGCCCATCGATGCCCTCCCTGGCCCAACGTTTGGCGAATGAACCGTTCAAGCCTAGGAGATTGGCGCAAGTGCAGATGTGCGCGCCGTCACATTTTGCGCGGATATGCGCGAGGCTATGGCCAAGAAGCAACCAAAGGTTGAGGCGGTCGGGGGCCTTGGAATTCCTGGTTAGCCTGCCATTACGGGTTCAATCTTCGCCGCGCAGTACTTGAACTCGGGGATTTTGCCGAAGGGGTCGAGCGCCGGATTGGTCAATAGGTTCGCGGCGGCCTCGGCATAGCAGAACGGCATGAAAACCATGCCTTCCGGGACTCCAGAATCGATGCGTATGGCAATTTCGATCGCGCCGCGCCGGGTTTTCAGGCGGACTCTTTGGCCGACGGAAAGACCCAGGGCCTCGATGTCGTTAGGGGAAAGATGGGCATGGGCCTCGGGTTCGAGATCGTCAAGCACATCGGCACGCCGGGTCATTGCGCCGGTGTGCCAATGTTCCAGCAATCGACCGGTGCTGAGAATAAGCGGGTACTCGGGATCGGTCGGCTCGTCCGGAGCGATGATGGCCGCCGGTACGAATCGGCCGCGCTTGCTCGGCGTCGGAAATCCGTCGGCAAATATCACGTCGTGGCCGGCATGGGTCTCGTCGTCGCACGGATAGGTTACCGCGCCTTCGCGCTCCAACCGTTCCCAGGTAATTCCCTTGATCGAGGGCATGCATGTGCGCATTTCGCGAAACACGTCGCGCGGATGGTCGTAGCGCCAGTCGAGACCAAGTCGCCGCGCCAGTTCCTGAATGATCCAAAGGTCTTGCTTCGCGTCACCCGGCAGCGGCAGCGCATGGCGGCCCAACTGCACGCGGCGGTCGGTGTTTGTGAAGGTGCCGTCTTTTTCGGGAAAAGCTGAGGCAGGCAAAATGACGTCGGCGTAACATGCCGTCTCCGTCAAGAAAATATCCTGAACGACGAGGTGTTTCAGCTTCGCCAGGGCGGCCCGAGTGTGGTTTAGATTAGGGTCTGACATCGCTGGGTTCTCGCCCATGATGTACATCCCCTCGATGGTTCCGTCGTGAATGGCGTCGGTGATTTCGACGACGGTCAGTCCTTTCTTTGGGTCGAGTTCGGCTTCCCATAGGGCTTCGAAGCGGCTGTGGGCGGCGGGGTCTTCGACGCTGGTGTAGTCGGGGAAGAACATCGGGATCAATCCGACATCGGACGCCCCTTGTACGTTGTTTTGGCCCCGTAGCGGATGAAGCCCGGTACCAGGCCGCCCGATTTGCCCGCACATCAAGGCCAATGAAATTAAGCAGCGGGCGTTGTCGGTGCCGTGAATGTGTTGGCTGATTCCCATGCCCCAGAAGATCATCGCTGCACTCGCTCGGCCATAGATGCGGGCGACCTCGCGCAAGGTATCGGGCGGAACGCCGCACACTTCCGACATCGCTTCGGGCGAGAACGCTTGGAGATGATCGCGCATCGCATCGAAGCCGTCGGTATGGCTGGCGATATAGGGTCGGTCGACCAGATCCTCTTCGACGATCACGTGCATGATTGCGTTCAACAGCGCAACATCGGTGCCCGGCTTGAATTGAACCATGTGCGTCGCGTGGCGACCCAGGGCTTCGCCACGAGGGTCGAGTACAATCAGTTCCGTCCCGTTCTTGACCGCGTTCTTGAAAAAGGTCGCCGCGACGGGGTGATTGACCGAGGTGTTGGAGCCGATCACGACGATCACATCGGTATTCTTGACTTCGGCAAAGGGCGCCGTGACCGCGCCGGAACCGATGGTTTCGATCAAGGCTGCGACCGACGAGGCATGGCACAGCCGCGTGCAGTGATCGACATTGTTGGTGCCGAACCCGGCGCGCACGAGTTTTTGAAAGAGATAGGCTTCTTCGTTCGAGCCTTTAGCGCTGCCAAACCCCGCGAGGCCGGCGCCGCCCTTGGAATCGCGGATGGCGGATAATCCCCTTGCCGCGACATCCAAGGCCTCGTCCCAGGTGGCCTCGCGGAAGTGGGAGCGGGGATCGACTGGATCGACATCGGGATGCAGGGCTTTGGCGACACCCTCCTTGCGAATCAACGGAACCTTGAGCCGCTGGGGGTGGCTAACGTAGTCGAAGCCAAATCGCCCTTTGACGCATAGGCGCCCCTTATTTGCCGGGCCGTCGCGTCCGCTCACATAGACCAGTGAGTCGTCCTTGACATGGTAGGTCAGTTGGCAACCGACGCCGCAATAGGGACAAACGCTGTCGACCTTGCGGTCGATCGTGGCGGTGAGGGCTTCCTTGGCGGGGGCGAGCGCGCCGGTCGGGCAGGCCTGAACGCACTCGCCGCACCCGACACAGGTGCTGGCCCCCATCGGATCGCCAACGTCGAACACGATTTGGCTATGGGGTCCGCGGTGCGCCATCGCGATCACGTCGTTGACCTGGACCTCGCGGCACGCCCGCACACACAAGCCGCAATGGATGCAGGCGTCGAGGCGGACGGCCATTGCCGGGTGCGAGGTGTCGGGACTCGGCCGAAGGCTCGCCGGGTAGCGGCTGGATCCAACGCCGGTCGCGTCGGCCATGCTCCAAAAGGTGCTGTCGGCGTCGTAGGCGCGGTCCCGCGGCGGTTGATCCGCCAGCAGCAACTCCATCACGCCTCGACGCGCCGCCGTCGCGCGGGCACTTGCGCTGTGTACATTCATGCCTTCGGTTGGCTTGCGGATGCACGACGCGGCCAAAGTGCGTTCGCCGTCGATCTCAACCATGCAGGCGCGGCAATTGCCGTCGGCGCGGTAGCCTGAAGTCGTCGAATAACACAGGTGTGGGAGGGCGACGCCTTCGCGCGCGGCGACTTGCCAAATGGTTTCCCCGTCGTCCGCCGCGACGTCCCGTCCATCGAGGGTGAACGAGACGGTCATCGCGTCGACTCCGGGAAATACCGCATCAGTGTTTCGAACACGTTGGGGGCGGCTTGGCCCAGACCGCAGATCGACGCATCCCGCATGACGTGCCCGAGGTCGCTTAAGAGCGATGCATCCCAAGGTCCGTCTTTCATCAGGGCGCCGGCCTTTTCGGTGCCGACGCGGCAGGGCGTACATTGCCCGCAGCTTTCGTCTGCAAAGAAGCGCATCAGGTTCAACGCGGCGGCGCGCATATCGTCCTTGTCGGACAGGACGATCACCGCGGCCGATCCGATGAATGCGCCATGCGGTTCCAACTGGCCGAAGTCTAACGGGATGTCGCAGAGCCGCGCCGGTAGGATGCCACCCGACGCGCCGCCAGGTAGATAGGCAGCGAAGGTATGCCCGTCTTGCATCCCGCCACAATGTTCCTCGATGAGGGCGCGGACCGTGATCCCGGCCGGTGCAAGTTTAACCCCGGGCAAACGCACGCGACCCGACACCGAATAGCTGCGCGGTCCGACGCACCCGTTGGTTCCCTGACCCGCGAACCAAGCTGCGCCCTTTTCCAGAATATGCGGAATCCAATAGAGCGTCTCGACGTTGTGGGCGAGGGTTGGGCGTCCGAACAAACCGACCTGGGCTGGAAACGGTGGCCGGTGCCGGGGCAGGGGGCGGTTGCCCTCGATGCTTTCCAACATTGCCGACTCTTCGCCGCAAATGTAGGCGCCGGCCCCGCGCCGCACGGTGATCCGGGGGAGGGATCGCCCCGATGCTTGGAGCGTCGCGATTTCGTGGTGCAGGACCTCCAGCAGGCAGGGATACTCATCGCGAAGATAGATGTAGATGTCCTGCGCCTCGATCGCCCAAGCGGCGATCAAGGCACCTTCGAGAACGCGCCGTGGTTCGGTTTCGAGGTAGTGCCGATCCTTGAATGTGCCTGGTTCGCCTTCGTCGGCATTAACGGCGAGGATGCGCGGCTTCGGTTCGGCGAGGACAAACCGCCACTTGCGTGCCGCCGGAAATCCGGCACCGCCAAGCCCGCGTAGTCCCGCGGAATCCAATGTCTCGATCACCTTGGCAGCGGACCTCTTGCCGGCCATACAATCGTCGTACATCCCATAGTCGGAGTCAGGTTGAGTGCTTGCCCGAGCAACTGAGGCCGGGGCCGTTTCACTGGCGGCAATCGCCGCCCCGACAGCCTGGCTCGTTGCCCTAACAATATGATTACGCCCGACTTCCGCGACTGGCGCGGCGTCGCAGCGGCCCATGCAGGGTGCGCGGACGACGCGGACATCGGCGGGCGTCGTCTGCGACAGATCGAAAAATAGCGCTTCGGCACCGGCCAACTGGCACGAGAGACTGTCGCAAACGCGCACGGTGATTGGCGGTGGCGCTTCCTCGTCTTCGCGGTGAACGTCGAGGTGGGCGTAGAAACTCGCGACCTCGTAGATCTCAGCCATCGACAGGCGCATGTGGTGAGCCAGCGCGGCGATATGTTGGGCCGAAATGCCTGAATACCGGTCCTGGATGCGATGGAGGTACTCGAGCAACAAATGCCGGTCCGGCGCTGCTCCGTCCAGCACCGCCGCGATTTCCCGCAAGGCCTGTGCGGTTGGCTGGCGCCCCCGTTCGGCGTGGCGTCCCTTTCGCCGCCGCTTGCCGGGGTGCGCCGCGGTTTTTTGCTCAAGGTTCACGACAGGTCGTCCTCGTCCAATATGGTCAGCGCTATGACCTCGACATTGATGAGCTGTTTTCCAGCGTTCTGGAAGTTTACCGTTACGCGCGCACCGATTGCCGATTGAACCTGGCCGATGCCCCAGTCCGGGCGATCGGGGTGTCTAACATAGGCGCCCGGCTCCAAAAGGATTGTCACAACGGGTCACTTCCGACGATCTCCATAGGCTATCTTACCAGACGACAAAACGAATTGGGTCAATCGAGGAACGTAATGGACGATATCGACTTTGGTGCCTTGCTCGCCGCGCGCCTGTGCCACGACGTGATCAGCCCGGTCAGTGCGGCGCGCAACGGCATTGCGATGGCGCTGGAGGAAGACGATGCAGAAATGCGCGCCCAAGCGATGGAACTGACAGCCGATGGGTTGGCCGATGCCGTCGACAAGCTCAAGGTCTACCGGCTTGCGTACGGCGTTGCAGGGCCGGGCACCACCCTCGTTGAAACGCGGAAGGCGACGGAAAGCCTATTCTCGCGGGGCCGGGTCCGGGTGGAATGGGCTGAGGGCGCCGATCCCGGTCCCGAAGGCGTCCGACTCTTGGCCAACATGGTTTTACTCGGCGCCGAGGGGGTGGCCCGCGGTGGGGTCGTGACGGTGGCGCCCTCCGCGACGGTTCTCACGGTAAACGCGGAAGGGAACCGCGCCGGTTTCTCCGACGAAATCTTGGCGGCGTTGGAAAATACCGTCGAGGAGTCAAGCCTGGTGCCGCGGCAAATTCAGGTAGTCCTCGCCAAGACCCTGGCGCAACGGCTGGGGCTGGGGCTCGAATACACCATCATGACAGGTCGGGTGGCGTTGACGGTCCGCCTTCCGGGGCCCTAACGAGAAAAAGGCCGCCTCATTGGCGGCCTTTTCGATTGTCCAAGTGCGCCGTGCTAGGCGGCCGAGACGGTCTGCAATTTCTCGTTGCCTTGTTCGCGCAACACGTAGCCGCGGCCCCAAACGGTTTCGATGAAGTTGTTCCCGCCGGAGGCCGTCGCCAGCTTTTTGCGCAGTTTGCACACAAAAACGTCGATAATCTTGAGCTCCGGTTCGTCCATCCCGCCGTAGAGGTGGTTGAGGAACATTTCCTTGGTCAAGGTCGTGCCCTTGCGCAGCGCTAGGAGTTCGAGAATGCCGTACTCCTTGCCGGTCAGGTGAACGGGCGTGCCGGCAACCGCGACGGACTTGCCGTCGAGATCGATCTCAAGATCGCCGACCGCAATTGACGATTGGGCATGGCCGCGGGCGCGACGAACCACGGCGTGGATACGGGCGACCAACTCGCCTTTGTCGAAGGGTTTGGTCAAGTAGTCGTCCGCGCCGAACACTAGGCCTTTGACCTTGTCGTCGGACTCGGACATGCCGGAGAGGATCAGGATGGGGGTCTCGATCTTTGCGCTGCGGAGTTTCTTGAGCACGTCATAGCCGTGCATGTCCGGCAGGTTGAGATCCAAGACGATAATGTCGTAGTCGTAGATCTTGCCCAGGTCGAGGCCTTCCTCGCCCATATCGGTCGCGTAGACGTTAAAGCCTTCGCCGTTCAGCATCATTTCGATGCTTCGCGCCATCGCCAGATCGTCTTCTACCAGGAGTACCCGCATCGCTTTGTCCTCGGTTGGAATCTAGTTAACTCAGATTGAACGAATATGGTTAACAGGACGTTAAAATAGTTAACAAAAGGACTCCGTGGCCAGTGATGCCGGTCACACTTGGGGAAATTGACTGATTTTCAAGGCATTAACCCGCTCTTAAGCGGCGACAGCGAAAGATAACGCCTGGCGAATCGGCAAAATGAGACGGTTTCGAAACACCTGTGAAAAGCGTCATTGATGAAATAGACCGCATCCCGGTGGTGACCCGCTATGGCCGGGTCAGCTCGGTGCAGGGCCTCTTGGTCGAGGTCGCGGGCATCCAGAACGAGGTATCGATCGGCTCGCGCTGCATGATCGAGAACCGGCGCGATGTTGATGTCGCGGCGGAAGTCGTCGGATTTCGGGACGACCACGCCCTCTTGATGCCGTTCCGGGCACTAGACGGTGTTGGTCTTGGGTGTCGTGTGGTCATCGGCGAATCGGACCCGGTAGTCTATCCCAACCGGGGATGGCTCGGGCGCGTCGTTAACGCACTGGGCGAACCGGTCGACGGCAAGGGCCCGCTGCCGCGCGGTGTCGACGCCTATCCGCTGCGCGCCGCACCGCCGCCTGCGCATAGTCGACGCCGTGTCGGAGCCAAGCTCGACCTAGGGGTGCGCTCGATCAACACCTTCATTACCTGCTGCCGCGGTCAGCGCATGGGTATCTTCTCCGGGTCGGGTATCGGTAAGTCGGTACTCTTGTCGATGCTGTCGCGCTACACCCAGTCGGACGTCAACGTGATCGGACTGGTCGGCGAACGCGGCCGCGAGGTAACCGAATTCGTCCAGGACATTCTGGGCGAGGAAGGTCTCAAGAAAAGCGTCGTGGTTGTGGCGACGTCCGACGAATCCGCATTATTGCGGCGCCAAGCCGCGTTCCTGACCCTCACGCTGTCGGAATACTTCCGCGACCAAGAGGACGATGTTCTGTGTCTGATGGACAGTGTCACCCGGTTCGCAATGGCGCAGCGCGAAATCGGTCTGTCCGGCGGCGAACCTCCCGCCAGCCGTGGTTATACGCCAACCGTGTTTGCCGAGTTGCCCAAGTTGTTGGAGCGGGCCGGGCCCGGCGAGGGGCCCGGTACCATCACGGGGTTGTTCACGGTGTTGGTCGAAGGCGACGACCACAACGAGCCGATTTCGGATGCTGTGCGCGCCATTCTCGACGGTCATATCGTTTTGGATCGGACCATTGCAGAGCGCGGACGCTTTCCACCGATCAATGTGCTGCGCAGCGTCTCGCGAACGATGCCGCGTTGCAACACGCCCGAAGAAACCGCGCAGATCGGTCGGGCGCGGACCTTGATCTCTACCTATGAAGGGATGGCCGAAATGATTCGTCTCGGTGCTTACCGAACGGGTTCCGATCCGGTCGTCGACAGCGCGATTCGTCTATATCCGGCATTGGAAGACTTCCTGTCGCAAGGTATCGACGATTCCGCCGATTTCAGTTCCGGCTTCGATCGTCTTGACGAGATCCTCGCCCAGGCCGATGCTGCCGACGAGGCTGCATGAGCGCGCTCCCGACGCTCATCCGCGTTGCCAAATGGAACATGGAAGAAAAGCGGCGGACGCTGGTTGCCCTCGAAACGATGATGAGCAACTTTAACGCCCGTCTACGCGCGCTCGAAAAAGAACTCGAACGCGAGCAGAGCGCCGCGCGGCACAACGACGAGGCGTTGGTGTTTTACGGCAACTACGCCCGAGGCGTGATCGATCGCCGCGACACTATTTTACGTTCGATCGGCGAATTGCAGGGTCAACTGGACGCTGCCCACCAGGATGTCACCGAAGCCTTCCAGGAAGTGCGCCGCTACGAAATCGTGCTCGAGCGACAGCAAGAGCGTGAGGCTGCGGAACAATTACGTCGGGATCAGAACACACTCGACGAAACGTCGATGGAGCTCTACCGACGCCACACCAAGCAGCAGCTACGCGACGATCGCACCAGGCGTATGTCGATGTCCAAGTAGATCGTTGAACGGCGAGAGCGGGAATTCTTTCACGGCTTGGAACACGATTCCGCCCTGGTATCCGATCGTTGCAAGGCCCGCACCGAAGATTTCCGCGATCGCCTGACGGCGGGTGTCCGAAAGATCGCTGTGACTGCGCACGATGAGATCGAACCGGCGGCTACGCAACAAGCCGTCGAGCTGGATCGCGCCAAGCGCACTCATCCGCAGATCGACGACGAACCGGAGGTCGTGATCGTCTTGCTGGTCGCGGCGTTGGCCTCGGACGAATAGATGAATGGGTTCAATTTTTTCGCCCGCGGCGAACGGGAACAAGAGCAAGCGCCAATCGCTCGCACTGGATTCATCGCCTAATCGGCGGAGCTGCCGAAAGTCGTCGCCGAGGCGATCGATCAGGCCGCGCTGACCGCTCCGCTCAAGCACGCGGACAACCTCGTTTCCCAACCAGCCGGCGATATCGCCGGTACGAAGGACCGACAGAAAGAACATGATCTGGGCGGCCGCGCGGGTATCGGGTCCTGGTACGCGAGACTGGGTGAACGCGTTGGCGGCAGCCGGTGCGATCGCGGCGGCTTGCGTGGTCAGTTCGCGAAGCGCAGGCCAGTCTTCGCCCAGTTTGATCAAGAATTGGTCGAGGGGCTTCGCAGCCGAATCGGGCGACCCGAGTGGTGTGAGGGTCGCACGCTGACCCTGCAGCGGGTCGAGCGCTTCCAGGGTGACGGTCGTACCCTCGGTCCAGCCCGTCGCGGCGGCGAGGACGACGGTGCCGGCAGCCGTCGTGACGACTGTCCGATCGGGTTTACCCGATGCTGTGACGGTCCCAACAACCTGCACCGATGGGGGAGTCGCAGCGGGCACCGCAGTCGGTGCGATCGCTGGCGGATGTTTGTGCGCGATTATCGATGCTGGTGAGGTAGCTCCGTAAGCTGCGGAGGTCGGCGTCGCATGGCGCGGACCTGCTTCCTTCGAACGTGGCGAAGGTTGGAAGGCGTGCGCAGGCGCGGTACCGGCGTTAGCGAGCGGTGGCGCGAGTGAAATGACCTGCCACGAAACGACGATTCCAGTTGTGACGGTCGCCGCCGGGTTCTTGGGCGTGCCAAGCGCTGGTTCCTGTGGCGGGAGTCCCAGGGCGTTCGGCTGATCGGTGGTGGGCAAGAGTCGGCCGCGCATGACGCTTCCCACCGGGAGCGATGCGGGTGTGGCCTTCGTCGTCGCCGTCGTTCCGTCCGGCGGGAGCGCCTCTTTTCCGCTCGTCTCGGCTCCCTGTTGCACGAACGTGACCTCGACTACGCGCAGGCGCAACGTGTGGGGTGTGTCCGGCGGTTTGCCGTCGACCGCGAGTACTGCCGCGCGCAGGTGATCGTTCGAGAGGCTCACGACACGAACCTGTACCGTGGCGGAATCGGGGAGCGATTCCGGCTCCAGCGTGACCAGAACGCTGTTGGCTGCCTGGAGGATCTGACGCCCGGCAGCGTCGTGGGCGAGGACCTGGAGCGCAATGCGGTCGCCCTCTTCGATCCCAGCCAAGGTTGGAGCAAGCGTCACAGCCGTGTCGTGGGGAAGTTCGACATGCCCTCCTGGGCCGCTGTGAGGGCCGCCGTGTGCAGGTGTCTGGGGCTGCCCCGATTGTCCCGCGGTCACCGGTGCGGGGGTTACCCGATTTGTTGCGGGCGGTGGCGCCGATGTCGATGCTGAAAGATCGCTCATCGGTCGGCCCGCAAGCGATGACAGACGCTTTCGACACAAACGCTCGCGGGAGTTGTCGGGTGGCGCGTCAATATCGGGGTCTGGTGCAGGATGGCGTCGCGAACGTGTCGGTCGCGCAGGATGATGCCCGAGAGCGGCAGGTCGATCTTCAAGAAATTACGGCAGGCGCTGGCGAGGGTGGCGTAGGTGCGTTTGCCGTCCTGAACCGTTTCGGCACTGTTGACGACCAGCCGAATGTCGCCTTGCGGATATTTCATCCGGGCAACTTTGATAAACGCGTAGGCGTCGGTGAGGGCCGTCGGCTCGCTGGTCGTGACGGCGAGAATCGTGCCGTTGCCGCCAATGAGCAGGCGGACCGAGGCGTCTATACCGGCGCCTAGGTCGAGCAAGACTCGGTCGTAGCGGGCGGCGATCTTGTAGATTGCCTGACGCAGGCCGAGCAGTTTCTCGCGACCCGCCGTCGACAACACGCCCGAACCCGATCGCCCAGCGAGGACGTCGAACCCGCCGTCCTCATATGGTGAAATCGCTTGACTGAGGCGAACGCGACCGCTCAACACGCTGCTAAGGTCCCACTGCGGGGATATCCCGAGCTGCACGTCGATATTTGCCAGTCCGAGATCGCCGTCGATCAAGAGTACGCGGTCACCGGCGCGGGCAAAGGCATGGGCGAGGGTTGTCGCAAACCATGTTTTGCCGACGCCCCCTTTGCCCGAAGCCACGGTGACGACGTTGCGGCCCAGCGCGACCGGAAAGTCGACAACTTTGCGCACCGCGCCGTTCACGATGCGGCCCGTCGTTGGAGTTCGGACACTTTGAATGCCGTTTCGGTCATGAGCCGGGCGAGAGAAACCGGGTTGAGCGGCGACAGTCCGTTGGCGATGAACGGCGAGGCGCTAACTTCGGCGAGCGGTAATCCGCCTGCAATTGCCGCCGTCACGATCCCGCCATAGCGGCGCGCGCAATCCAACCGGGTGATGTGGAGAGCCGACGCGCCTGCGCTGGCGAATACCTCGGCAGCTTCCGCTAGATCGGCGCTGTCGGCGCCGGCGGCGAGGACGAGAACCTGCTGCGCCGAGCATACTTTGGCGAAGGTCGACAGGTCGTCGACCTCTGTCCGGGCGAAGGGGTTAGTGCCGGGCGTATCGATCAGAATGAGGTCGGCATGCTCTGCCGCTTGGATCGCGGCGGCCAAATCCGCCGGGGTCTCCGCCGCGTCCAGCGGCACGTCCATCATGGCCGCGAGCGCGGCGAGTTGCTCGAACGCGCCTGACCGAACGGTGTCGGTCGTAATAATGTGCACGCTGAAGCCCTTAAGAACCGCGCGGGCGGCCGCTTTGATTACCGTTACCGTTTTACCTCCGCCGGGCGGCCCGACGAACATGATCGGCGCGGCGTCGGCAACCGGTAGTGCCGCGAACGACATCCGTGAATCTAGGGCGCCCGCCAGCGCCATGACCGTATCGTCACGGGTCACGGCCCGGGCGTCGCGGGCCAGTCGCGTCGCGAGCGACTCCTCCAACCGGTGAAAGCGCAATACCTGGGCGACTTCGTCGTCGGGTTCCAGAGCTTCTTCGCCGACCACTTGGTCGGTAAAAGCGCGCTCGTCGCTCGGTTCGTCGAGCGCAGCGGTGACTTGCGCACCGCGCCCGCGCCGCGACTGGTAGGTTGAAACGATAACCGCATCCTCGCCGAGTTCGTCCCGAACCTGGGCGATGGCGTCGTCCAACGTAGCGGCGGTAAATGTCCTGAGACGCATCTTCTTGTCCTAGATCTGCGCCAGAGTTTTGATTTTGGCTTTGGGGTGGATTTCGTTTTGCGAGAGCACCACCGTTTGGGCCCGAAACCGTTCGACGATCGACCGGACATAGGGCCGAATTGCCGGGCTGGTCAGGAGAACCGGCGACTCGCCCTCGTGGGCGAAACGGTCGTATGTCTGACGCAACGCTTGGATGAATTCCTGTAGTTTCGTTGGCGCCATCGACAGTTGGCGATCGTCGCCCTGACCGACGATCGATTCGGCGAAATTCTGCTCCCAAGCCGGCGACAAAGTGACCATGGGTACATACCCAGAGTCCGAAGTATTGGCCGAACTGATTTGCCGCGCCAAACGGGCTCGAACGTGCTCGGTGATGAGCGTGATGTTGTTGGTGTAGCCGCTTGCCTCGGCGATCCCTTCGAGGATTGTCGGCAAATCGCGGATCGAAATGCGCTCGCCCAGCAGGTTCTGGAGGACCCGTTGCGCCCCCGAAACGCTGATGTGCGCCGGGATGAGGTCCGCAACCAATTTCTGCTGCTCCTTCGGCAGATCGTTCAGGAGTTTCTGGGTCTCGGCGTAAGACAACAGGTCGGCCATGTTGTCTTTGATAACTTCGGTAAGGTGCGTGGTAATGACGGTGGCCGGGTCGACCACGGTGTACCCTCTGAACGAGGCTTCTTCACGGAGCGATTCCTCCACCCACATTGCGGGCAGACCGAAGGTCGGTTCCGTCGTGGCTTCCCCGCCCAGGGTTATCGGCTCGCCACGCGGATCCATGACCATCAGGTGGTTCGGGCGTAGGTCGCCGTACCCGGCTTCGGCTTCCTTCACGCGGACGACGTAGGTATTTGCGGCGAGTTGCATGTTGTCCAAGATCCGGACCGACGGCATGACGAAGCCCATCTCGCTCGCGAGTTGGCGGCGCAGTGCCTTGATTTGGTCCGTCAGTCGGTAGCCGCGCGTGTCGTTGATCAACGGGAGCAGCCCATACCCGAGTTCGAGGCGAAGCTCGTCGAGCGCTAGTGCGCTCGATATCGGTTCCTCCTCCGGAGCTGCTTGGGTGGCGGTGCGCTCGCGTTCTTCGGTTTCGGAAACGCGACGTTTTGCCCGGCGGCTGGCGTAGAACGCGAGCGTTCCGGAGCCTGCGGCGAGAAGGAAGAAGGGGATCATCGGAACCCCTGGCAACATGGCGAGGGCGACCATCAAGAAAGAAGCCATGCCGAGCGCGTTGGGATAGCTGCCGAGTTGTCCAAAAAAGGCTTTGTCCGTCGACCCCGAGACGCCCGACTTAGAAACCAGTAGGCCAGCCGCGGTCGAAACGATCAACGCCGGAATTTGGCTGACCAGACCGTCGCCGATGGTCAGCGCCGTAAAGGTCGCGGTCGCCTCCGAGAAAGACAAGCCGCGCTGGCCGACGCCGATGATGATGCCGCCGATCAAGTTAATGAAGACGATCAAAAGGCCGGCGATGGCGTCGCCGCGAACGAACTTCGAGGCGCCGTCCATTGCACCGAAGAAGCTGCTCTCGTCCTCCAGTTGCTTGCGGCGGGTCCGGGCATCGGCTTCGTCGATCAGGCCGCTCGACAGATCGGCGTCGATCGCCATCTGCTTACCCGGCATGGCATCCAAGCTAAAGCGCGCGGCGACTTCCGCGATGCGGCCCGAGCCGCGGGTAATCACGACGAAATTGACGATTACGAGGATGCTGAAAACGATGATCCCGATGACGAAGTTGTTTCCCATGATGAAGCTGCCGAAAGCTTCGATGACCTGTCCCGCTGCAGCAGTTCCTTCATGACCCGAGGTAAGGATCAATCGGGTCGAGGCGAGATTTAGCGCGAGGCGCAACATGGTTGCGACCAGCAGGATGGTCGGAAAGGAACTGAACTCCAACGCTCTGCCAATGAACAACACGTTCATCAACACGAGCACCGAAAACGTAATCGAGAGCGCCAGGGAGATGTCCAGCAGCCAACGCGGCATCGGCAAGATCAACGTCACGAGAATCAGCATGATCCCGAACGCAAAGACCAGGTCGCCCCGGAACAGGCGATTCGCTAGGCCGCCGAAAACGTCACCGAACGACGGCCCGGCCGCGCCCTGCGAGGCTTCGCCGGCGCCCTGTGATGTCGGGTCGAACGATTCGGTCACCGGCTCGCCGCCGGTTGCGACCAGCGCGTCCTGGGATTGGTCGGACATCTAGGGTCGAACCGCTATGCGTTCGCAGTGGCGCGCGGCATCTCGCCCACCGAGAGTGGGGGGACGATTTCTATCCCTTCGTCGTTGTAGAGCTTCAGCTTGTTGCGGAGTGTTCTGATCGATATTCCTAGGATTTTTGCGGCGTGGGTACGGTTGCCGAGGCAATGATCGAGTGTGTCTATAATCAAGTCGCGCTCGACTTCGGCGACCGTCTTGCCGACGAGCGGTACGCTGGATGCTCCGGCAGCAAAGCCTGCGGGGCCGGCCTCTGCGGAGGTGGCGCTGGAGGGAAGCGACGCGCCGTTTTGCAGCATGATCGCATCGGTGTCGATCTCGGGGCCTGTGGCTAAGACAACGGCGCGGTGGATCGTGTTCTCCAGTTCGCGGACGTTCCCGGGCCACCGATGACCCTTTAGCGCCCTCATCGCCTGATCGCTGATCGGGCGCAACTCGACACCGTTCGCCGTTGAGTAGCGTTCGACGAAATAGTGACACAGGGCTTCGAGATCAGCGGGACGCTCGCGGAGCGACGGCAAGCGAATGTTGAGAACGTTGAGGCGGAACAACAGGTCTTCGCGGAAGTTGCCATTCTTGACCTCTTCGTTGAGGTCGCGATTGCTCGTGGCAAGAAGACGAATATCGACTTTGATGGGGCGGGTGCCGCCCACTCGGTCGATCTCGCGTTCCTGAACGGCGCGAAGAAGTTTGGCCTGTAGGCGCGGGTGAAGCTCGCTGATCTCATCGAGCAAGAGTGTGCCGCCATTCGCCTCCTCGAATTTGCCGATCCGCCGTGCGATGGCGCCGGTGAACGATCCCTTTTCGTGCCCGAACAGCTCGCTCTCAAGCAGGTTTTCAGGAATAGCCGCACAGTTGACGGAGACAAACTGCTTCTCCGACCGCTTGCTGCGCCGATGAAGATAGCGGGCCAAGACTTCTTTACCGGTGCCGGATTCGCCTGTGATCAAAACACTCGCGTCGCTGGGGGCGATTTGATCGGCGAGCTTGAGGATCTTGGTCATCGATTCGTCGCTGTGGATCAGCGTGTGGGTTTCTTCCGAAACCGCTTCCAGAACGGCGGCGATCAGGTCGGCGTCCGGGGGCAGGGGAATATACTCCTTAGCGCCCGCACGAATGGCCCGCACGGCGATCTCGCTATCGGTACCGATACCGTAAGCAACCACCGGTGCGTGAATGCGCTCCCGACGCAGAGACTCGATGAATCCCGCGATATCGAGTTCGGCAGCCAACATCAAAAGGTCGGCGCCGCGGCCCGAGCGCAACATGCTCAGAGCAGTTTCGGTATTAGGGACGTGGGAAACCTTAGCGCCCCGGTCCATCGCGATTTTACTCGCGGCACCGATTTGCCCATCCATGGTTCCGACAATTAGCAAACGCATCAAATTAACTCCCTACATTCTGTTCATATCCTGCTCCTCTAGATGCCTTCCCGATTGAAAATGGCCGCTTCTTTTTATGAGCGGTCCGTTTTGATGATTTCCGTCATGGTCACGCCGAGCCGTTCGTCAACGACGACCACTTCGCCACGTGCCACAAGGCGGTTGTTGACATAGATGTCTATGGCTTCGCCGACCTTTCGGTCGAGTTCGACCACCGCGCCGCGTCCTAACTTGAGCAACTGGCTTACTTCCATCCGCGTCTTTCCTAGGACCGCCGAGACCTGAACCGGTACGTCATAGACGGCCTCCAGGTCGCTCGCAGTTCGAACGACCTCTTCTTCGGTAATCTTGTTACCGAGGACCGGGTTTCCGTCGCCGGACTCCCCGTCCTCATCCACCTCAATCTCGTCGAGGTCGAGATTGGTTTTCTCGGCGTCCGCATCGGCAAGATGGCCGTCGACGTCTTCTTCGTCGCTATCGGTCGTCGTATCGCTCATCGCGACCTCCTTTTTGGTTCGGTCCGCGGCGCACCAAGCGGCCGCGAAAAACGGTTAGTCATAGCGAACGCTCTTGGAGCCCCCGACCGTCTTGATTTCATCGTCGCCGGTATCGGGTGCGGCGGCGCTTTCTGATTCTTCGGCCGCGGGCGCGTCGTAGCGGACGGACTTCGATCCGCCGACGGATTTGATACCGTCATCCGATAACGCCTCGGCTTCCGGAGCGATCTCCAGTTCCGAAGGGTCGGGCTCCGGCTCGGAGGGCGCAGGTTCTTCGATCGCGGTCAGGTATCGTGTCACTGCATCTTCAACCCACCCGTCGATTTCAGCCATCAGTCGCTCGGCGCCGCCATGCGCCCATTCGACGCGGCAGTCGCCGGTGGCGAAGCCGTCCTCGCCGATCACGATCGCCTGTCCAGTAAAGGCGACCTTCGCAGTGATCGACGCAATATGCTCGTTGAGCGGTTCGACGAGTTCGGGCGAAACGCGAATAACGATCTTAGAATCGCGCAACGTCTCGGTCAGGTGACTGAGCGCGTCGGCGATCATGTGTTCGGCGAAGGCGAGGGGGTGAAGCTCGATTAGGGCGCCGGCCAGGCGCCGGCCAACCGCGAGGGCCAAGCCAGCCGCCTCGCGGCGTGCGATGTCGATATTGTTGGCTTCCGCCTCTGCAAGTCGTTCCAACTGACGACCGATCTTGACCATTTCCTGCGCGGCAAAGGATTGGATTTCATTGCGCGCCTGGGAAGTACCGGCGGCGAGGCCTTCCGCATGGCTCGTCTCACGTGCATCCTGAAGGGCCGCCCGCAGATCGTTTTCTGAATAGCGCGGAACGGTGTCGGGATCGGGGGCTTCTTCGACCTCCTCCTTGTCCCAATCCTCGTCGTCCACCTCAAACTCGGTGTCGAAGAGGAATTTCTCCATCTTTACCATAGCAGTCACGGTCAATTCCCGGCCTATGCCGCTCGGCGTGTCGGAAAGACGACGTCGCCGCGATCTGCGAGCGACTTGGCGCGTTCCAGAATGGTTTGCTGGGCGGCGTCAACATCGCGCAGCTTGATCGGCCCTGCGCGTTCGATCTCTTGTCTGAGTAGCTTAGCGGCCCGAGGGGGCATATTGCTAATGATGAAATCGCGCGCCGAGTCGCTGGCACCCTTCAGGGCGGTTGCGACGGTCGCTGGGCTGATCCCGTCGAACACCTTCTGGACGTCGCGGCCATTTAGGTCACGCAGATTGTCGAAGCTGAAGGCCGCCGACGTAACCAAACGCGCGGCATCGCGGTCAACCGAGCGCACCGCACCCACAAACCGTTGTCCGACCGGTTTATCCATATGGGCCATGATGTTTTTGAGATGGGCCGGGCCTGTGGCGGCGCCATCGATGTCGGCCCCGAGGTCCTCTTGCAAGGTTTCTTCCAGGTGCGCCAGGACCTCGCGGCGAATGGGTTCGGCCTTGACGATTCGACCGACGACCTCGCCCGCAAAGTCTTCGGAAAATTGGCCTATCACCTTGGCGGCGACATCGGGCGGAAGTTTCCGCATCACCACAGCGGCAGCCTGGGGGTGCTCGTTCAAGAGATACCCGGCAAGGATATTCGGGGATACGCGGGCCAATTTGTCCCAAATCGTTGAGGTGTTAGCCCCCGTGGGTGTTTCGCGGGTCTCAACGGGTCGTTGTGCGGCCGGCGGCGGCACCGCGCGTTGTGAAAAGTCGTCGATCAGGTTTTCGACCATCGCTGCCTTGACCCTACCGACGCCGGCCATAGCACGGGTCAGAATGCCCAGCTCTTCTTCGCTGAGTTGCGGCAAGATCTTGGCACTGCGTTGTTCGCCCATAGTCAGCATCATGACCGACGCTTTTTCGGGGCCGGATAGGACGCGCGGTGCAGCGGGGCGAGGTGGGGTCATGGGTTGGGCCATGGTTTACTCCTCGTAGATCCAGGTACGCAGAATGGCGAGCGCTTCGTCGGGATGTTTGTCGATGATTTCGCCGATCTTCCGCACCGACGACGCTCGAATCTGTCCCTCGACGGCGCCGATGCTGATCATCGGGTCTTCGTCTTCCGCAGGAAGGGATGACTGGGAGCCGCCCGGACCCGAAAGTGCTTCGGCTGCCCCGCCGCCTTCAATGCCGGCCAATGCGGGCTCAGGTTGCGGTTGCAACGCGGCGATCGAACGACCGACCAAGGGGCGAAGTACGAGGAGGATGACCAAGATCGCAATGATCATGAACAGGAGGATTTCAGCTATCTTGAAGTAGTCGGACTTCGACAGGCCAAGGAACCCTGCGTCGTCTGCCAAGAATGGCGTCTCAACGTCGGCAAACCGCATATTGACGACCTCGATTTGGTCGCCACGGGATTCGTCGTAACCAACGGCGTTTCGCACGAGCGCGGCCAGTTGCTGCAACTCCTCCTGAGTCCGGGGCGTATAGACGGCGGTGCCGTCTTCACCCAACGTGCGTGCACCGTCCACCAGAACTGCGACCGTCAAACGTTCGACGGCGCCGAACTCGCGCACGCGGGTGGTGACGCTCTTGGAAATTTCGAAATTAGTGGTTTCCTCGGTCCGCGAGTTTCGAGATGTCGAGCCGCCCGCGACGCCTTGATCCGCATCGGCCTCGGGGAGATTGTTGGCCACGGTGACCGGTGCGTCGTCGCGGTCGATGGACAGAGAATTCTCATCGACGGTCTGCGTAGAGCGCACCACTTGCCCGTCGGGGTCAAAGGTTTCGTCGTTTTCCGTGATCCGGTCGTAGTTCAGGTCGACCGATACCTCGGCCCGAACCTTGCCAAGACCGACGGTGCGTTCGAGGAGGCGCTCGATACTGCCGCGCAGCCGGTTCTCGGCGGCGAGTCGCACTTCCGCGATCGTGTCGTCAGAAGCGCCGCCTTCGGCGTTGTCGTCTTGTGCCCGGGCCAACAGATTGCCGGCGTCGTCGACTACCGAAATACGGCTAATCGTGAGACCGTCGGTTGCCGACGCTACCAAATGCTGGATTGCCCGGACTTGGTTTGGGTCGACGCGGCGCCCTCCGCGCGTCTTGATGACGACCGAGGCGCTCGGCTCGCGCGTTTCGCGGGTGAACAACTCGCGCCGCGGTAAGACCAAATGAACGCGCGCCGCTTCAATATTGTCGAAAGACCGGATGGTACGGGCGAGTTCGCCCTCTAATGCCCGAACCAAGTTCACATTCTGAACGAAATTCGTGGTGCCCAATGCGTCGCCGCGGTCAAAGATTTCGTAACCGATGGAGCCGCCCGCTGGTAATCCTTCTTGTGCAACTTGAACGCGGATCCGTTCGACGTCGTTGGCTGGTACGTAGATTTGACTCCCGTTCGCGCGAATCTGAAACGGGATATTGCTTTGTTCAAGCTGGGCGGCAATAGCGCCGGAATCTGTTATGTCCAGATTGCTGTAGAGCAATCCCATTTGCGGCGTCGTGACGCGACCGATCAGGAAGATAAAGAACCCAACCATCACAAGGCCGACCAAACCCATCACGATGAGTCTGGCGGCGCCAAGTCGTTGGGCAAATTGAAGGAAAGGGTTCACTACGGCACCGTTCGCTAGCGGGCGCAACGTGCCGCGCCCTTGGATGGCCGTAGATTACTCTGGAGAAGGTGAACGGAAGGTTAAGGCTCGGCAAGTTTTGCCGAGCGCCGAGCAGTAAGGCTAGTGGGAGATCTCCGGGCGGTTCGCGCGGTACTGTTGAACCCGGGTCGCGCGAAGGCCGCGCAGGCCGTGTTCTTCGATGGCGCGGCGCCAAGACAAGAACTCTTCGACCGAAAGCGAATAGCGTTCGCAGGCTTGTTCCAACGAAATCGATCCGTTCTCCACCGCAGAGACTACTTGGGCCTTGCGCCGGATCACCCACCGTTTGGTGTTGGCGGGAGGCAACGGCTCGCCGGCTTGCATTTGCCCGCCCGGTCGGGCGGCTGCCTTCTCGTGATAGTAGCTGGTTTCGGTCATGTTTTCTCGCAAGGTGGTGGTGAACATACGCGGCGACTTTTAAGAAACCCCTAATCGGCGGGGTAAGGTCGGCCGGGCAGTTATCCCGCCCGACCGATCTTGTTGTTCGCGTTCTGCGAACTAATTACCGCTTGAGCCGGATCACTTCGTCGAGCATCTCGTCGCCCGTCGTGATGACCCGCCCGTTTGCGGCAAACGCCTGCTGAGTAATGATCATGTCGGTGAATTCCTCGGCCAAATCGACCGTGGAGGCTTCGATCGAGGCAGGCGCTACGAGTCCTGCCGTGCCGATGCCGGCTTCTTGCAAGTTGAAGGTGCCGGACTTCGTGGTCTGGATAAAGGAATTGCCGGTGCGTGGTTGCAATCCGTTTGGGTTTGAGAAGGTCGCAATCGGTAGACGGTAAAGATCTTGGCTGATCCCGTTGTCGAATTGCGCCGTCACCGTGCCAAGTTCGTCGACTGTCACGCCCGCTAGTTGTCCGAAGAGCGCACCGTTTACGTCGAATCCGACAAGCTGGGAGGCGCTATCGAATTGACTCAATCCGTTTGCCTGGCCGGCAGTGCCGAAGTTGATGGTCACGGTCTGGGCCGCGACACCGAGTACTGGCGCCCAGGGTACAGTGATCGCGCCGGTTAGCGCCGCTGTCGTGTTGTTGGTATCGAAGGTGCCGTCGGTGTTGAACGCCGTGGTGCCCGAGGCGATGATGCCATTCAACGTCGTAACGTCGCTTGACGGTTCTATATGCACCTCGGTGTACCATTGGTTCGCGAACTGCGACTTTAGGTAGGCGAAGGTCAGGGTCCGTGCGCCGCCCTTCGAATCGAAGATCTGAACGCTGCGCTCGAAGTCAGGTGTCACAGAGTTCGAAGCCATGTTCAGCGTAGACGATGCCGGATCGTAGGTCGTAGCCGTGACGGTCGATGCAGCGCCAAATAGGTTTGCTGCGCCGGTGCCGGCAACCGTTAAAGTGTTTCCCGGGTCGCCCGTGACGGTCAATGCTGTTCCGGAAACCGAGGCAACCATGCCGGATGCGGCATTGATCAGTGAAGCGAGCTGATTGAGGGTGTTGAATTGATTCGCTGCCGGCGTGCCGGTTACGAAGGTAAATGTCTGTACGGCGTTCGTACCGATTTGAACCGTAATAGTGTCGTTGTTGGCCAGGGCCGGGGTCGCCGCTGTAAGGAGCGTATCGGCGGTGGCAACCGTGGCGGTCGTGACGTCCGACGGGGCGCTGGTCACGGCCTGGGAAGCTTGGAGATTCGCCTGGATGGTGACTGCGGATGTTGCCGAAGCGGTACCGGTCAAACCGGTCACATTGACTGTTTCGGTCGCGGCTAAGTCGCTGCGGTTCGACGTAATAGCTCCAGTCGAATCGATCCGCCAACCGCGCAGGAAGAAGCCGGCGGTGTTTCTCAGGTTACCGTCTTTGTCGGGTTCGAATTCGCCGGCCCGACTGTATTGGAAAGTGCCGGTCGTATTGTTTGCCCCGACAACGTCGGCAACGACGAAGAACCCCTGGCCGACAATGCCAAGGTGGGTGTTGGACTGTGACGCCTGCAACAAACCTTGCCGATCGATCAAGTTGTGGATCGTCGAGGCGACGCCGCCAGGCGTATAGAACGTCGCCGTAGCTGGCGTCGTTACAAGGGTCTTGAAGCGAGTTTCGGTCCGCTTGTAACCCGTCGTATTGACGTTCGAGATGTTGTCGGCGATCGCGCCCATCTGCTGTGCGTTCGCGTTTAGGCCGGAAACGCCCGAAAACATCGCGCCAAAAATACTCATTCCTGTCTCCCATCCATCCGAGCGGCAACGCTGCCGCGCCGAGAACGACTCATCGTCCCCAAAGTCATTGGCGCAGTTTCTCTACGCGTCTGTTTTCACGGAGACGATGCTGCTAAGCGGTATCGTCAGGCCGCCGACGTCGACTTTGTTGACGCCGCCTTCAGTTAGAATGCCTTCGACCGTCGCAATCAGATCCACACCTGCGTCGATGTCGTTGCCCTGGCTGTCTGTCGCGGACACAACGAGAGTGTAGAGGCCGTCGGGTAGTACGTTGCCTGCGGAGTTCTTGCCGTCCCATGCGAAGTCATGGATGCCGGCACCCTGCTGGCCCGTGGTCGAGAAGACCGCCTTGCCGGTCGAGTCCAGAACCCGCAGGTTGGTTGCTTCTGCTTGTGATTCCAAAGCGTAGGCCCATCGTGCAGAGCTGTTCTTTAGGACCGTTGTCGGGCCGCCGGCCTCGATCGCCGTGCCGATCAAATTGACCGCCGACGAAAGTTCTCCCAGTTGCTGTAGAGAGAGCAGTTGTTCAAGGTTCTTGTTGGTGGCGATGGATTGCTCGACGTTCGTGAACGCCACCAACTGATCGGTAAATTGATTCGGATCCAGCGGTTCTAGCGGGTCCTGGTGAGTCAGTTGGGCCGTGAGCAGCGTCAAGAAGGAGTCGAATGTTTCGGAGAGTTTGCCCGCGGAATTTTCCGCTGCACTGGCGCTTTGCGCCGGCGCAAATACTGATGAGACGTCCATTTCCTATCCTTCCCTTACACCCTGATGTCCAGAGCACCGGTCGATCCGGCAACGGTGGACCAGTGGGAGTGCATTGCCGCCTCGGATACTTCCTTGGTGTCGGCGTTGCCGGTGCCACTGCTGTTCGAAGATGTCCGGTTTTCGGACAGGTCACGGCCGTTTTGGCCGCCGCGAAGACTGAAATGCAGGTTCTGCGAGTCCGCCTTCAATCCAGCGTCTTGCAAGGCGCGTTCCAATGCGCGGGAGTCCCGCGACAACTGGTCCACGGTTTCCTGTCGATCCGCTGTAACGGTCGCGCGAACGGTGCCGTCGCGCCCTATTTCCATCTTCACTTCTACGCGGCCCAGCTCTGCGGGCTGGAGTTGAACGGTGAACCGGCTGACGCCATCCGCCATAGCGCGGACGATATGGACGGCAATCTGTGCCGCCGCCGGTGCAGCCTGTGCCGGGCGCTGCGGCCGCTGGGTCGAGGCTGCCGCTTCGCGGGTAGACTGCGGTGAGTCGTTCGCCGATGTTGCGGCCAAGGTGGCGGTGAACGTCTGGCTTGCCGTGCCGTCGGCGGGCTTCGCGTCGAGCGATGTGGGGAGGGCCGCCGTCGGTAACGTCGGCTTACCTTCGCGTTGCGGTCCCGATTGAGCATCCCTGTCGGGGTTTGCGGTGGCAAGCCCCATCGGGTCTATCCCCAGCCCCGCAGCGACCTGCGGCGCGGCGTTGGCGTGCGCTAGGGCATTTGAGGGGGCGACTGGTTGCGGCGATGTAAGTCCTTGGTGGCTCGGCGCACCTTGAATAGTGGAATGCGGCGTCGCCGCGGTCACGCCGGGAATATGGAGACCACTGTCGGGCTCGGCAGCGAGCTCGATCTGGAGGGCAGGGTCGGCGTTTGACCCGGGGGGCACTAGGAGTGGCGGCGTTGGCAGCCCCGTCGTCGGTGTCGGCGCTGCATCCGTCGCCTCATTACTCTGTTTGCGGTTGGTCCTATCGGTGGCAAGCGGAGCGGACGCTCCGGCATTGGGACCAATTGCTGCGACGACTGGGGGGGCTGCGACTGCGGGGTTTGTTAGTGACGCCGTTCCTGCGATTGCTGGGTCCGCTCCCGTCTCGAGCCCGCCGGCGATCGTCGCGACAATACCTGCGACGTCCATCAGGTCCGGTGACAGACCAGAGTTGGTAGGCCCTTGAAGCCCTGTGTTGGTGCCAGTTGCCAAAAGGGCTGCGCTCGCGGCATCTAGCGTCGCGGCGCGGATCGCTGGCGTGCCGTTTATAGGAACAGTCAAATCCGCGGCTTGGGTGCCGCCGTTTTGGCCCACGGGCATCGCACCGGCCGCGCCGCTGTCAGTTTCGGCGGTGACCCCCTCGAGGGTCACTGCAAAGGTGTTCTCGCCACCGGACGCTGGCTTACCTATCGTCTGGTTGCCGGAAAGCGACTCAGTCTGGGGCTTGCGCGCCGCAGCGCCAGGGACCGGAAGGTCGGGGACTACACTTGTCATCTACACACGCCGCATTGTTCCACGCTAGGCAAAGCAAGCGATGGGCCATGTGGCGGTTAAGCGATCCTGCTGGATCGCAGCGTTAACGGCGGTGCGCGCGGTAGCATCTGCCGGGGCGATAGGCACGAAGTGCGTGTTAATCGGCTCTTAACGGAAGAAAAGGCCCTATTGCAGGCCTTGATGAATTGAATCGAGTTGGCCCGGTATTCGCATAACTCTCGACGGACGATTAATTGCTACGATAAAGCAGAAGGATTTTGGACATGCTTGCACAAGGCGAAGCCCCTATGGCATTCGAAGTCGGCGCCACAGCCTTTCACGCCGCGGATTTCGATACGGCGCGTTCCGAGTGGATGAAGTCCGCCGAAAATGGCGATCCGGAATCCTGCTACAACCTAGGCCTGATGTACGCCAACGGTTCGGGCGTACATCGCGACTTCGAAGCCGCCGTCGAGTGGTTTCACAAAGCAGTCGAGCAAGGTCACAGCGAGGCCGAATACAGTTTAGGGGTCATGTACCACGTTGGCTTCGGCGTTGAGGAAGACCCGGCCGAAGCCGCCTACTGGTACAGCCGCGCCGCCGAAAAAGGAAACGCCCAAGCGCAGTGCAACTTGGCGGGTCTCTATGAAACCGGCAGCGGCGTGACGCGCGATTACCTCAAGGCCGTCGAACTCTACAGTCGGTCCGCGCAGTCGGGATACGTCGTAGCGATTTTCAATCTGGGCGTGATGTGTGAGAACGGCACTGGATTGGAGCGCGATGTCGCCCGCGCGGCCAAGTTCTATGAAATTGCTTCTGACGCCGGTCTGATGGCAGCGCAATACAACCTTGGTGTCCTTTACGCCGTGGGGAACGGGGTCGAGATGGATCACCCACGTGCTAGGCGCCTCTTCAAGCTGGCGGGGGATCAGGGGCACGAACTGGCGATCGAAAATCTGCGTACCCTCGAAGAGGTCGAACAGATCTCGTCTGCCGACGCCACAGAAACCGACTGACCGGTTTTCACCGAACCAAAAAGGGCGCCGTCTTGGCGCCCTTTTTTTTAGCGATTTGGCCCCGCCCTTGCATCGTTTGACGGGGAGAACCCGTATGAACAGTCGAACTTCCATAGGCCCCTTGGTTTCCGCGGCGTTGCGGCGGTTCCCTCCACGTGCCCCAAGGCAGTCCCTGCGTTCTGCGCGGAAACTTCTGCCGTGCCAAACTTGCGGTGATCGCACATGACCAGTCTCGGTGCGGCCCTCGGAATCGGTGTAACCGGGCTGACCTCGAATCAGTTCGCGTTGGCCACGACCGCGAACAACATCGCGAACGTCAATACGCCGGGCTACGTTCGAAAAGTTACCAACTTCGAATCGAAGGTCCTGGGCACCGACCAGGCCGGCGTTTCGATTTCTGGGATCAGCCGTTTCATCGATCAGTTCCTGGTCCGTGAGGAGCGTGTCGCGTCGGCCCAGCAAAATCGCTTCGACTCGATGAAGGAACTGCACGATCAATTGCAGAATCTTCTAGGCGCACCCGACGACAACCTGACGTTTAGCGGCCGGCTCGATCGCGTTTTCGAAGATATTGCGGATCTTGCCCCCGACCCGAACTCGACCGTTCGTCGGGTCAGCGCGATCAACGAGATGCAGGTTTACGGCAACGAAGTCGGGCGTGTGTCGCGCGTGCTGCAAGACCTGCGCGGGGAGGCCGATCGTCGGATCAGCGAGGCGCTGGCAACCATCAATCTCGGCCTGCAGCGAATCGACGACCTCAACCCGAAAATACGCCGGGCTTTGGCGTTGGGAGAGGACGCTTCGGGGTTGCAAGAGCAGCGCGAGCGCGCCGTGCGGGAAATCGGCGAACTCATAGATTTGCGGACATTCGATTTGCCGGGCGGTGGCTTGGGGTTGGTCACGGAAAGCGGCGTGGTTCTTCTGGACGCGCTGGTGCGCCAACTCAACAAAGTCTCCAGCGGCACCGTCGGCACGAATACCGAGTTCTCTCAAATTCTTGTGGATAAGGTCAATCCGGACGGTTCGACCGAGACGATCACGGTCCTTGACCCGGTGGTCCAATCCGGCAAGCTGCGCGGCCTTCTCGACATGCGCGACATTCAACTACCGGCGATGGCGGTTGAGCTGGGTGAGATGTCGGCGAAGGTTATCGATCAGCTCAATGCCTCCCACAACGACAACTCGACGGTCCCGGCACCACAGTCCCTGGTCGGTCGTAACGTCGGCATTCTGGGGACCGACAGCCACAATTTCACCGGAACCGTCACCTTCGGCATGGTCGATGCGAACAGCACGTTGACCAACAGGGTCACCGCCGATTTCACGGCTGGGACGGTCTCGTTGAACGGCGGGGCGGCGGTCGCCATCGGCGGGACAACTCTCAACGACGTGGTGACCGCGGTGAATGCCCAGTTCGGCGGGACTGCGCTAACGCTCGTCAATGGCGTCATGACCTACCAGGCGACGGGTGTTTCGACGGGCGTCGCGATTTCCCAAGACGCAACGTCGCCGAGCGCTCGCGCCGGTCGCGGCTTCGCCCACTTCTTTGGGCTCAACGATTTGATGCAGGCGCTCGAGCCGTCGCACTTCCAGACTGGCGTCTCGGGAACGGATGCCCATGGGTTCGGTGCCACCGGCGAAATGACGTTGCAGCTCAAGGGCCCGCGTGGGCAGGTCGCGCGCGAGTTCACGCTGGACTTCGCAACGGCCGGGGCAACCTCGATGAACGATGTGGTGAACGCTCTGAATACGGGGTTCGGTGGTTTCGCGTCGTTCTCGCTGAGCGCGAACGGTGAGCTCCAAGTGATGCCGGCGACGGCATTATCGGATTACCGAATTCTCACCACCAACGATACGACCGCGCGGAGCACCACGACGACGCGGCTGTCGGACTTCTTTGGGATTGGGCGGGTCTATCGCATGGATCAGGCGCATCAAGTGACGGTGCGCTCCGACATCGTCGCCGATCCGTCGAAATTCGCGCTAGCCAAACTCGATCTCAGTGCGACGGCGTTGGCTGGAACCGATCCAGCACTGACCGTCGGCGACAATCGAGGCGTCGTCGGTCTTCAGAACGCAGGGGTCGTCAACGTTTCGTTTCCGCAGGCCGGCGATTTGTCGCCGACAACGACCACAATCACGAGCTATGCGGGCACAGTCCTTTCCGACTTCGCTCTCAAGGCGGATGAGGTCGTCGAGCGCGAGTCGGATGCGCGCGCGCTATCCGAAGAGATTACTTCCAGGATCGTCAGCCAATCGGGCGTCAATCTAGAGGAAGAGTTGGCCAACATGATTCTCTATCAAAACGCCTTTAACGCTTCGGCGCGGTTACTGCAGACCACGCGTGAGATGTTCGAAGAACTCTTGGCGATCAAGCGGTAGGTAGGGTAGGAGGCAACGATGGCGCGAGTATCGACAGCCGGGCAAAACCAGCTCTTGATCGTCGACGTATTGCGTCAGCAAGAGCGTTTGTTCGACACCCAAAAGCAGGTCACCAGCGGCACCAAGTCGCGCGAGTACCAGGGGATCGCGGCCGACGTAGCGACGCTTTCCGGCGCCAAGACCGTACGCTCCCGTGGCGAGCAGTTCCTCAAAACCAACTTGGAACTCGAACGGGTTACCGAAGTCCAGAATCTGTCGCTTCAGGGACTTGTCGATGTCGCCGACGATGTTCGCGAAACGTTGATCAAAGCGATGAACGTGGGCTCCGGCATCGGTCTACGCGATACCATCGATGCATTGTTCGATGCAGCCGTGAACTTCTTGAACGTCCAAGAGAATGGACGTTTCGTCTTTGGTGGAACGCGGACGGACGTAGAGCCCCTCACGGTACGCACGCCCGCCGACCTCGAAGCTCTTGGGGCCGGCAACGCCGCCAATGCCTTCGTTAACAACCAAATCAAGGCCCAAGCGCGCGTCGACGAAAGCTTGACCGTCACCTACGGCGTCCTAGCCGACGAGGTCGCCGGGCCACTAATGCAGTTGATGCAGGACCTGATGATCTACGCCTCCGGTACGCCGAGTGCCTTCAGCAACCCGCTTAGCTCCGCCGACCGCGCCTTCATCATCAGTAAGATCCCGGAAGCAAACGCGGCGTTCGACGTGGCAAACGGTGCTCAGGCCCAGCACGGTGTGGCAATGAAGACGATCGAAGACGCCCAAATCCGTCACGAAAACGAACTCGCCTTCATCAATCGCTTCATCGCTAACATCGAAGACACCGATATTGCCGAGGCAGTGACAAAGCTCAATCAGGATCAACTTGCGCTGGAATCCTCGTTCCGGGTGTTCAGTCAGCTCAACAGCTTGAGCCTCTTGAACTTCATCTAACGCGCGGTCTCGGGGGAATTCGGCGACCAGGCCGCTGGCTCGTTTAGGCACCCGCTTTGAGGTCAATTAGATCCGGAGGCGCACCGCTGGTGTGGCGCGCCCAGATCGCCGAGTAAGCACGCTCCAAATCGTGGACGTAGGCGTTGAAATCGAACAGCGGCGACATCGCGCGGTTCTTGGCCAATCGGTCACGCAAAGCGGCAAGAGCGCCGGGGTCCTCGGCAAGCGTGACGGCCCTGTCGATATAGGTCTCCAGCGTGGGGGCGATCATGTCGTCCATGTCGATCCCGTGAAGCAAGGTCGCGCCAAGGCGAGAGGACGGGGTTTCGCCCCGTATAGACAGGAGCGGTAGTCCTGCCCACAGGGCGTCGATCGTGGTGATGCCGCCACCGTGGAGTCGGTTGTCCAGGGCGAGGTCGGCTTGAGACAATCGGCGCAAATGATCGGCGTGTTCCATGATCGGGGCGAAGATCAGTCTGTTTCCGGAGACACCGTGGCGTTCGGCCTCGCGGCGCAAATTGGTTGCAGTCTCCTCGAACCAATGGCCGAGCCAGAGGACGGCCTTAGGCACTCGTTTCATAATCGCCATCCAAGCGGCAAATATCTCTGGTTCGAACTTGCACGGATGGTTGAAATTAGCGAGGACGAAGGCGTCGTTTGGAAGATTCAATTCTGCGCGTCGCACCGTTCCATCGGCAATCCGTTGGGGGAGCGCAGGCATGAACGAATGCGGCATGTAGACGACATGCTCGGTACCCAGGGCCGCCTGGTCGCGGGGAATGTAGATCTCGTCGGTGATGAGATAGTCGATGAACGGCGCGCCGGTGGTGATCGAGTAGCCCAACAGATGCACTTGAATCGGCGCCGGCCGATAGGCAGCGATCGGGAGGCAGGAGATCGACGTGTGGCCGCTGACCTCGATCAGAATATCTATACCCGCCGCGCCGATCTTGCTCGCCGCTTGTCTCGGGCTCAATCCAACCAACGGGTGAAACTCGTCGAACGCCGCTTTGTAGGCCCGCTCGAAATCGTCTGGCTTGCTCCCCACTTGGGTGGTGAATCCGACAACCTCGAAGTTGTTTCGATCATGCGCCTCGACGATCCGACGCAGCACCATTGGCAGGCTGTGAAACCAAGTGTAGGGCAACAGATAACCGATACGGATTCGCTTGGCGCCGGAGGTTACCCGCGGAACCCAGAGTTCGCCGTCTTTCGCCTCTAGACGCCGGACAAGGGAGGCGGAGGCTGCTTTCGCGGCGCCGGCGATCTCGCTGTAGCCGACATCGAGAGCTTGTAGATTGAAGACGTCGACCCCCTCCAATGCGCCCGTATCGCGCAGAGAGGCCAGGGTCTCCTGGACCAACGCCTCGCGTCGTTCGAAGTCGCAGAGGGATAGAACGATGTCAGCCCGCCTGGATCGGGCCTTCGCATGATCCGGTTGAATGGCAAGCGCTGCTTCATAGAAACGCAAAGCATCGGCGGGTCTGTTGGCGGTGTCGCTGAGCGTGCCGGACACCAGAAGTGCATCGAGGTCATCCGGGTCGATCGCCAGGGCCTTTGCCGCGGATGCCAATCCATCGACCGCCGATTCGGCGGCGAGCGCTTTGACGACGTGGGCATGTACCAGACTCGGATCTTGGGCGAGCAGGCGGCCTGCGATCGGGCCGGCGTCTCGGCGTCGACCCTGCATTTCAAGAACCGCGCCCAGCGCATACAACGCGCGGGCATCGTTGGGATCATGTTCGATCGCCCGGAGCAAATGCGTCTCCGATTTGGCAAGGTTTCCGGCGTCCCGAAAGGCGAGGCCCAAACTATGATCGACGATCTCGGGCGATGCTCCCAACGCGCGCGCGCGCTCCAGCGGCTCGATCGCGTCGACGCCGCGATCTTGGGCGAGCAAAGCCATCGCGAGGTTAACGTAGGCGGAATGTAGCGTTGGGTTGCTGTCGATGACTTTGCGAAAAACGGCGGCGGCTTCGGATGCGCGATCGCAGTTTAGAAGTACCGACCCCAACGCATTTAGTGCGACTGCGTCGTCGCCATTCTGGTTGACCGCTTGTTGCGCCACGAGGAGGGCATCGGCCAACCGATCGGCATCGCGATAGGCGTAGGCCAGATTCGCCAAGACTTCGGACGATGCCGGGGCGAGTTTCGCGGCGCGCTCGAAATATGGGGTCGCGTCCTCTGCTTGGCGCAGTTGCATGTGGACAAGACCCGTCAGAAAAAGGGCGCCAAGGTTTTCCGGTTCGGCTTCAAGCGCTTCGTCAAGGACATATTTCGCACGCCGAAGATCGCCCGTGCGGTGCAGGAGGCCGCCCAGATAGACACGGGCTTCGGTCTGCCGAGGATCCTGTGTGAGAATGCCTTCCAGGGCGTCGATCGCGTCGTCGAATCGGTTAAGCTTTTCCAACGTCGCGGCTAGATTCATGCGCGGTTTCAACCAGCCGGGATTAGCCGCGACCGCGCGCTGGAAATGTAGCGCGGCGCGCGACAGGTCGCCTTTCGACAATACTAAATTGCCGATGCTGTTCAACGCGTCAGCATCGACCGGGTCGAGCGCAAGGGCACGCAACAGAATCGGTTCGGCAGCGGTATACTCGCCCAATGCCGTGAGGATCGTTCCCAAACGGCTGAGGCCGATGGCAAAGTTCGGCGCGACCGCGATGGCGTCCCGTAAGTGCTCGATTGCGTCGCGGTGGCGGTCCTGGGCGATCCTTAGGTTGGCTAGCACGAGGCGCGCGTCGGGCGATGCCGGCGCAAGTTGCAAGGCGCGCAGCGCAAGTTCTTCGGCGGCCGCGCCGTGGCCGAGCATCAACTCGGAGGCAGCGAGGCCGATAATCGCCTCGACGTCATCGGGCGTCTTTTCAAGCGCACGCGAGAACAACCGGCTGGCCAGGGTGTGTTCGCCCCGTCGCACTGCGCCTTTGGCCAGCCCAAGCAGCGAACTAGCGCGGTCTTTGTCGAATGCGGGCGCGCGCAGGTCGGTGACTTTCGGGGATCGCTCTTGGGCGATCGTGTCCGACCGGTTGTCGGTAGTTGGCGGTGTGGTCATGTCGCCTCTGGCTCGTAGTCGACGCCGAGCCTAGGGCGGTAAGGTTAATAAGCCCTAAACGATACGAACGTCGGGCACCGGGATGATAAACCGGCCCCCACCCGCCCTGAATTCCGTCTGTTGTGCCATGATCTCGTCGGCAAAGTTCCAAGCGAGCAACAGCATATAGTCGGGCTTGTCTTCGAGGATGTGAGCTGGCGACACGACGGGGATATGCGTTCCCGGCGTTACGCGCCCTTGTTTGAGCGGACTTTTGTCGGCGATATACGGCACGGTTTCGGGGCCGATTTCGAAGAAACTGAGAAGGGTCGACCCTTTCGCGGGGGCGCCGTAGGCGGCGACCCGCCGACCGTCTCCTGTTAGAGAATCCAGCAGCTCCCATAGGTCTCGTTTCAGCCCGCGAACGCTCTCGGCGAACCGGACGAAGGTTTCGAGGCGATCCAGCCCAGCCTCGACCTCGTCTGCTGCCAACGCTGCGACGCGCGCCGACGGTGTGGCGACGCCCTTGCGCCGGGCGAAGACCCTGACTTGTCCGTGGTGAATAGGTAGGCGTTCGACGTCGACGACTTCCATCCCGTGTTGTGCGAACAACTGCATCATCGGGCGTAGTGCCCAGTAAGATGCGTGCTCGTGGTAGACGGTGTCGAATGCCCGATGGGCCAAAAGGTCTTGCAAGTAGTGGGCTTCGAGCACGAGAACGCCGTCTTCCGCCAACAGTGTCTGAACCCCCTCCATGAAGTCGGCGAGGTAGGGCAGGTGAGGGAACACGTTCGTCAGGACGATAACTCGCGCTGCGCCATGCGCCGCGCGCAATGTCCGTGCCGTTTCAGCGCCGAAATAGTCGTTGACGACGTCGATCCCCGTGCCGCGCGTCATCGCCGCGAGGTTTGCGGCTGGTTCGACCCCGAGAGTTTCGACCCCGTATTTCCGGAAGCCCTTGAGCAGCGTGCCGTCGTTACAACCGATATCGACAACTAGGTCGTCCGCGCCGAGGTCGAATCGTTTCTGGACGGTTTCGGCGAGTCCGTTCAAATGAGCCACGAGGGTATCGGACATCGACGAAATATAGAGGTAGTCGTCGAACATTGCCTGCGGTGGAACCCGCTCCATCAACTGGACATGGTTGCAGTCATGGCAAAATCCGACGCGCAACGGATAGGAGGCTTCTGCGCCCGTGGCTTCCTCCGGACGCAAGAACTTGTTTGCCAATGCCGTTGCGTTGAGGTCGAGGAATTCCTCGACCTTGGTGCTGTCGCAAACGAGGCAATTTGTCATCTCACGGTCTCCACTAGGCTAGTAAGGGGGCAAGGCCGGTATTGGCCGAAAACCATTCGATGGTCTTTTCCAAGCCGGATCGAAAATCGTGACGCGGTTGCCAGCCAAGTGCGTTGCGCGCCGCATCCGCGTTGCCCGACATCCGTAGAATCTCATCCGACCGCTGGGGTTCCGCGCATTCGATGGGAACGCGGACTTGCATGAGTTCCAAAATGGTTTGGACTGCCTCCATCACCGTCGTGCCGCGGCCCGACGCGATATTGAAGATGGTGCACGGCTCTAGCGGTGCCGTGGATGCCGCCATCAGTGCGTCGACGACGTCCGCGACAAACAGGAAATCCCTTTCCGGCTTCCCGCTACCGATTTTTACCGGTTCGCCGGCGAGCGCCGACAGGATTGTCGAGGGAATGAGGCGACTGGGTCTTTCCCACGGTCCGAACGGTGTGAATAGGCGCAAATTCACCACCGGTAATCCATAAGTGCGTGCATAGGCCTGACCCAAGACGCTGCCGCAGAGCTTGGTCGCGCCGTAGATGGTCGCCGGACGAGTATCGTGCCGCTCGCCGATATCGTTGCAGCTGCCGTACTCCGCCGCCGATCCGGTCAGGATCACACGTCCAACGGCGTGGTGCCGCGCCGCTTCGAGGACATTGAGGGTCCCCAACGCGTTGATCGTCAGGTGGTCTTGGGCGGTCGTCGTAGGCGGGTTAAAGCTCGAACTTACGAGATGGAACAGCACGTCGGGTTGGGTATCTTTCACGACCGCATCGATCGCGACGCCGTCGCGGCAGTCGATCTCGACAGTACGCAAATGCGCCAGTTCCGCCAAACGCGGTGCGTGGCGGGCACGCCGCGCCGCGACGGTCACGGTGCAATCCTCCGCAAGGAGCTTGCGGACAAGATTGGCACCGATCATGCCGCTGCCGCCGATGACTAGCGCGCGCATCTCAGTCGTTCACCGTGACGAGAACCCGGGAACCTCTGGGTTCATAACCGATATCGACCTCGGTGAGATCGGACAGGGCGGCCCGAATCGCGTCGTGCTGGGAAGGCTCAGCGACGAACAGCAGAAATCCGCCACCGCCGGCGCCGCAGAGTTTGCCGCCGATCGCCCCGGCCTGTTTGGCCCGGCGATACCAATTGGTGATCCGATCGTTGGTGATCGACGATGCGAGACGCTGCTTCAGCACCCAACCTTCGTCGAGCAACGCGCCGAATTTGTGAATGTCGAACCCGTTGCAGACGACATCGCGCATCGACATCGCTTGTTCGCGCATGGCCTCGAGTTCACCGGTGCGGTCGTCGACGTTTTGGCGCTGCTCGGTCAACACCTCGCTGGAGTCGCGGTGTAAACCGGTCCAGAACAACAAAACATTGTCGAACAGCTTGTCGACCTTTGAGGCATTGATGTTTTGCGGCTCGATTGACACACCGCCGTCATTGCGAAAGCGGATGTAGTTCAAGCCGCCGAAGGCGGCCGCGAAGTGATCCTGCTTGCCCATCGGGCGCTTGAGGACTTCGATTTCGACATGCGCGGCCTCTTCCGCGATGTGCCCGCTCGATACCCGTTCGCCGCGGTAGGCATGCAGGGCATGCAGCAAACCGACGGCGAAACTGCTTGACGAACCGAGACCCGAATAGGCGGGTAGGTCGGCGACGGTGCCGATGTAGAGCGGCGGCTCCACTTCGACGAGGCGCAAGCATTCGCGTGCAATCGCGTTCTCGATCTCGTCGATGCACTGGGCCTGTTCGCTCTGCGAATAGTTCAGCCGGTAATTGATGCCGTAAATCGGGCTGAGCGGCTTCAGCGTGACGTAGAGGTGCTTGTCGATGGCAGTCGAGAATACGGCTCCGTAGCCCTTCTCGTAGTATTCAGGCAGGTCCGTGCCGCCGCCCGCGAAGCTTACGCGGAGGGGCGTGCATGTCGTGATGTATTTCCCGTTGGGAGTCATCGGCTCACCCGTGTTTCAGCGACCAGTCGTAGGGCACATCGTTGTCGAACGGATCGATGTAGATCAGTTCGTTCCGGTCATGCGGCATGGTCGCGCAGTTGGCGAGGATCGCCATCTTGTCGCCGTACGCCTTGTAGCCGTTGGTGATTCCAGGCGGAATCTGGACGAGGCAGTAGTTCTGCTCGCCAATAAATAGTTCCATGACCTCGCCCTTGGTGGGCGACCCCTCGCGCCCGTCATAGAGCACCAGTTTCATCATCCCGACGACGCAACAGTTGTTCAGCGTCATTTCTTTATGGATGTGCCAAGCCTTGACCACGCCGGGATAGCCGCACGAAAAGTAAATCTCACCGAAACCCTTGTAGTGATCGTCGGTGCTTTTCAGCATGTGCATGATGAGGCCACGCTCGTCGGGGATGCGGCGCAGCGGGATAACTTTGACGTCATGAATTGTCATTGGGCTAGTCCTGATCCGGGAGAGTCGCGTAGTAGTTGCCGAGTGAGAACTCTTTACCGGCGGTGGCCGAAAAAGTGCCCTTGCCATCGCGGTAGATGCGACGCGGAATTACCCGGAGGTCGAAGCTCATGCGGGTATACCCTTCGGCGTTGACGACGTTTCCGTGCATCAACCCGGAATCAAAGACAACGAGTTGGCCGTAGGGCATTTCCACTGGCGTGTAATCGCCCTTGCCGAAGTCGCTTTCAATGACCATCGATGCGGTGCCCCGTACTTCCGTAATCGGCACCCAGATGTTGATTTCCTCGGGCGGATGGTTGTACTCGCGGTCGGTGTGCATGACCCCATAGGAGGTGCGTCCCGGGTACTGAATGCGCAGCGACGGAAGGCGTTGGTAAACCACGGGTTCGCCAATGATTTCATCTTGAATAAAGCGGATGAACCGGCGGTAGGTTTCCAGAAATCCGATATCGTTCGCCGCAATGTGGCCCGCTTGGCGGAATGCGGGATCGATCGCATAGAGCAAGTCATGGCCGTAGGTGTGCGCCGTTCCCTCGATCGGATCGTTGGGCATCTTGTCGGGCGGAACGAATCGGTGGAACAGCGTCGGGTCGGCACATCCGACGGCCCGCTGCAGGTGTTGGCGATAGTGTCCGATGAAATCGAACGCCCCGGTGTTCCAGTCGAAGAACTGGATCAGGGCCGTGGGGTCGAACCTTGTGGCGGTATCTACTTCGGCCAGAGCCATGGTGTGCCTCACTTCAATCTAACGATTTCGCGGCGCGGTTCGTTCAATCGGGCGACAAAGGCGTCGCTGAACCGCAGGTCGAGCTTGCCCCAGTCGGGCATGTAACCGACGCTGTAGCAGTAGAAGAGGGTCCGTCGCAGTGCGCCGGACGTGTTCACCAGCGAACCGTGTGCAAGAGCCTCGGTGAACACGACGGCGTCGCCCGGTTCGCAAACGACCGGCACAAGCGCGGGGTTCTCGTCCGGATGATCTCCAAAGGGACGGGCGAAATTGCTCTTGTGCGATCCGGGAATGACTGCAAAGCAGCCGTCCTCGACCTGTGTTCCAGCGAGCGGAAAGACGGCCTTGGTGAGTGTCGAGCCGATCTGACCGTTGTGGCAGGTGTACATGCACTTGGGGTGGATGGGCGTTCCGCCCATGTGCATGTAGGTGTAGCCTTGGCCGTACCGTGTTGTCAGGTTGGTATGGTTCAACCGAAACTGCCAGGGCGACGTTGCCCGCACGACATCGATGACCGGATCGAGATCGATGAGTTCCTCAAAGGGCGAGCCCCCTTCGGCGATGTTCGACAGGTAGACCTCGCCCTTTTCGACCGGTTTACCCAGTTTCACACCGTCCGGAAGCTTGTCGGGAACGCCGTTTTCGATGGTGGTGCAAGCATCGTTCAGCGCGGCGACCTGGTCTCGGGACAGAACCCCGCGCAGGACGACGTAGCCGTGCAAGTCGAAGAGGTATTGTTGCTGTGGATCCATGGCTGTCGCTCTTTCGATCAAGCGCTCAACAAGGAGATACGGGGGCGGTTCATGACGCCGAGTTCACCCAAGGTCCGAGCCGCGTCGATTTCGAAGCGGTCCGACTGCGGGCCGAGATGGTCGTCGTCCAACGTGCGGCGATGGTGGACCACGGTCTGCACGCCCGCAGCGCGGGTCTCCAGTGCCAGGATATGTCCTGGACTGCGGCAGCTCTTGGTATCGTCGAGGATGACCAGGCGGCCCGTCCGTTGGGCGTCGGCAATGACCGGCGCCCAATCGCTGTCGCTGAGGGTGTTTGACGAAAACAACGACGCGTGTGCGCCGAGGTTTTCGGCGGCACGGTAAAGATCCAGGGCCTGTTCGAAGGCAAAATTCAACGAAACGACCGTCAGGTCCTGGCCCTTCGCGTAGCGGGTCAGCGAGCCGTCGCCGCAGCGGATCGCCGGCCCGTTCCAGTGCAAGATGTCGCGTCTGAACAGCCGTTGGCTAACGCTGATGATGCGGAAGCCGGGCGCGAAGAGATGGTTGCCAATGACGGTATCGGCATCGTGCGCGTTGCCGATGGCGAAGCCGTCAATGCGGGCGAGGGAGCACAGGTCAGGTAGGTGATTGAGGGCGGATTGCGGACCCTCGAAGCCACTGTCGACGACGATTTGCACGATGGTAAAGGAGCCGTTGCCGGTGTCTTGGCGACGCACCAGGTTGTAGGTGTTGACGAGGTGGTCGACACCCAACAACAAGAAATCCTGCTGCTTCATGAAGAACGCGGCTGGGACGCCGCTCAGCATTAGGCCGAAACCAGTGCCGACCAGGGTGTTCTCCAAGTTCGGCGTATTGATGACGCGGGCGTGGCTCGCGTCGATCCCCCGGGTGAGACCCGACAGGCAACTTCCCGCCGAAACGTTTTGCCCGAACACCACGGGATTGCGAGTTGCCGCGACTGCATCGCGGATCAATCCGTTGAGATGACTAACGTAGGTCATATCGACACCTCCCCAAGCGATGCCATGGCGCGGTTGGTAAGCTCGGCCAGGTCCTCGATGCCGTAACGCTGCATCAAGACGTAGACCGGGTCGCCAGTGTCGTTCGCCAATAACGGCCCCTTCTCAAGATCCACGGTCGGTGCGACGCCGGCGTGATAGTTGATCGGCTTTCCTTCAGGAATTTCTTCGGTCGGCTGCCGCCAATCTCCCAGGGTGCTGACGCAAACCTCGAGCAGTACCGGACAGCGAGCAACGATGGCTTGTTGGCGCTGGTGCGCGATGCGTTCGGCATAGTCCGCAGGATCGTTTCCTTGAAAACGGTCGAACGGGATGTCCAGGGCTGCGGCAATTTGCTCAAGAGCGATGGGCGCGCGCCGCTCATGGATACGCGTGGCGAGTGACCAACCGTTGTTCTCAACGACCACGACCATCGCGGCCGAGACTGAACGTCCCATCAGGAGCGATTCGTAGAACGCCCCTTCTTCGATCGCGCCGTCGCCGGTGACAACGAAGGTGGCGACCGAACGGCCCAGGATCGCTTGCCCTAGGGCAACGCCCGGGGCAACGCTCAGGCTATTGGCGAGAATGCTCGACGTGTAAGGAATTCCCACCGTCGCATCGGCGTAATTCATGCATCCGAGAAGCCCCCCGGCACCACCGCTCCGATCAAGCGCGAACTCTCGGAGTTTTTCGGGCATGCTTGGGTTTCGAGCGAGGTTGTAGTGCAGATTGCGGTGGGTCAGCAGCAGTTGATCGCCTTCCTGCATTGCATCGGATACCGCGACGGCGATTGCTTCGTGTCCGAGGGCGAGGTGTATCGGAATCCGGAAGGCGCCGGATTTGTTTCGCTCGTTGACGACCATCTGACCTAGTCGAACGGCGAGCACTCGCTCGGCGAGCGATGCGACACGATCTTCATGCATGGGCAACTTCCTTTTCCCAGGTCTCTTCGCCAAGCGTTCCGGCAAAGGTGCGGAAGGACACAAGGCCGCGGTGGGCCGGCGACAACAACGGTGGCGCGCCGAGGTCGGGCCAGCGAATTGCAACCGTTGGGTCGTCCCAGCAGAATCCCGCACCTTGCGCGGCGCGGTGGGTTTGTGTGGACAGGATTAGCAGGCTGACGGCGTTGCTCAACGACAGACAGCCATGGGCAAATCCCGGTGTTGCGAGAAGAGCGGAGCCGGCTTCCGGCGCGAGAACAACGCCATGCCAACGTCCGAATGAGGGGCTCGCATGCCGAACGTCGACGCTGGCCCAAAACATCCGACCGGCGAGGGGAATCACGAGTTTGCCCTCCGCGTACGGCGGGAATTGATAGTGCATGCCGCGCAGCGTGTTTTTGTCCCGTGTGAAGGAGGTTACGACTTGATCCCAATGCCAGGTCTGCCCGGCCGCGCCGTGCCACTCGGCCGCATCGAAAATGCGGTGCAGATTGCCGCGTTCGTCGTCGATTCGGTCCAGGTACACCTCGTGCAGTCCAGCGATCGGGGTTGCCTCGATCTTCATACCGGTACCGCCAATATCTTGAGCGCCTCGTGCCCGCGGACGCTGGTCGCGCGCTCCTCGGCGACGGGTTCGAAACCGTTGGCCCAGAGTAGCCGCGAAAGGTCGGCGGCCGCGAACATCCACAGATGACAGGCATTGAAGATGTCGTCGTCCGGCGGACGAACCTCAAAGCAGGCCGCGTCGGGAACCTCGACGAATATTGCACCATCCTTTTTGACTGCCTGGCGTGTTGCCCGCAGCGCTTTGCCGGGGTCGCGCAAATGCTCCAGAACGTATGTGAGGGCGACAAGGTTGAAGTGTTCGTCGAACCGGCCATATTCCAAAGCGCCGCGCACGTACGGAATGCCGAGGTCGGCACTGAGTGCTGCACCTTCTATGCTTGGATCGACAATATGTGGCTGCCAGCGCCGGTCGCGAAACTCATGGGCGAAGATCGCGTTGGCGCCCCCGACATCGAGGAAGCTGCACGGCGCTCCGTTCAAATAGATCTGGCCTCCGATCGCTAGCGCGTCGAGACGGTCTTTTATCCAGCGCACCCGCTGTTTAGTCTCGGACCGTTCGAGCGGCAGGTTGACCACCGCGTCGAAGGTTTCCCTCACACTGCCTGCACGCCATGGCGCGTCCTTGGCCCGGTAGGCCTCGTCGTAGATGCGGTCCAACACATCCGGATCGCGCGAGTACTGAGAATAGTGAAACCCACATCCGCTGCAGCGCACCCACGCGCGCGCGAAGTTTGCCTCGGTAACCCCGACGGCGCGCTCGTAGGAATCGGGCGTGTGGTACCGACTCACGACGACTGAATCGAACGCGCCACAGATCAAGCAACGGCTTGGGTGCAGGTTCATGCTGCCCTCGCGAGAATAGCGGGGCCGAGGGACGCGATCCCATCGATCAGCCCGATCCGCGGGACCCAGCCCGTCGCTTCTGTGAAGCGTGTCGCATCGATATTGCGAATACTCGGGGTGTCGGGGGAGGTCTCGGTGACCGCTGGGGATCGTCTAGTGTGCACGCAGGCAGCGGCGATCACATCGCCTAGACTTGTGAGCGCCGGGCCCTGCACATTGAACGTCTCGAGTCCGCTCCGCCCCAGTGTTGCGAGGATGGCGTCCGCGATATCCGCGACGTGAATGAACCGCCTAGCTGTCGATAGGGCGCCGACGCTGACCCTCTCGGCGGTCGCCACCGTGTGGGCGAGGGCTTCTACTGCAGACCAATTGGTGCCGCGCGGCCCGTAGATGATCCCAAAACGCAAGATCGTCGTATTTCCGCCTTGGGTGGCCGTGTCCTGGCGCAACACCGCTTCGGCGATGGCCTTGGATAGCGCATATTCGCTCGCCAAGGAGGCAAGGTCGATGGGATTGTCTTCGGTCCGCGCGGTATCGAAGGGACCGTTGCCGTAGACCCATTCCGATGATGCGAAGATGAACTGGCGCGCGCCACGAATTCTGGCGGCAGCGCGAACGTTAAGGGTTCCCCGGACATTGACATCGATGCACTCAGTCAAGCGACCGCGGCAATCCGCATCGCGCGACAGCGCAGCCAGATGGACAACGGCATCGACATTGGCGGGGATCAGTTTGGCGAGATCGGGATCTCCGATGTCGCCTCGGACGACGTCTGGTTGCGTCGACTCGGCGAGGTCGATACCAGTGAATCTGATGTCGGCGGCAGTGCAGGCACCCCGCAACGCGCGTCCGACGAAGCTTTCCGCACCGGTAACAAAGATCGTTGCGCGCGGCATCAATCGCCCCCTGCAATGTCGATGAGTTGACCTGTGACAAAGTCGGCCGCGGGCGAGGACAGGAAGGCGACCAGCGCTGCGACTTCCTCCGTGCTGCCCGCGCGGCCTACCGGCACCTGCGCGGCGCGCGCCTCGAAATTCTCGTCGGTATAGCCGGGAACCTTGCGGTGCATGCCGCTCGCGACCACACCGCAGCGCACACCGTTTACGCGAATGCCGACGCTCGTTCCCGCCTTAGCGAACGCAACCGTCATTGCGTCGAGCGCGCCCTTTGCCGCGACATAGTGAATGCCTCGTGGGCTGCCGCCGTATTTCACCGCGGCAGTACCGATGTTGACGATGCGGCCGGACCTCTGACGCACCATGTGCGGCCAGGCTTCGGAAATGAGGCGAAACGGCGCAAACGCGTTGACTTCGAATGTCTCGGTCAATGTTTCGTCGTCGATTTCCGGAAACGGCGCGTAAAGCGGTACTGCGCCGGCATTGTTGACGAGTACGTCGATCCCACCGGTAACGTCGACGAAGCGCTCGATCATGGCGCAGCGTGCGTCGCGATCGCGCAAATCCGCCTCGATCGATATCACCGGGTGCCCCCCCGTGTAGGGCGTGCACGCGCTGCGATGATGAACGCCGACGCTTGCGCCACCGTCCAGGAACCTTTGGGCGATGGCGTGTCCGATCCCGCTGTTGGCGCCGGTGACGAGGACCCGCACCCCGAGAAAATCGTCAGATCGACCGATTAAGTTGCGCGGTTCCAAGGCGAGGTTCATGCGGCTCTCTTGGCTTTGCCTGCAGCGGCTTTGATGCGGCGCAGGTAGCCGCGCGGATTGGAGGTGACATGCAGGCGGGTAAAATGATCGTCGACCACGAACTCGTCCGTACCAGCGACGAAGGCGTCGAGTGCCGTCAATGGATTATCCTCACGCCAGTTAGTGTTGCCGCGTGGGATATCGAAAACCTTGCCCTGAGCTCCGTCCATCACCACGAGGTAGCTACCCTCATCTACAAGGGGCGCGTAGGCCGCGATTTCCGCCGCCACGTGTGCCGCGGAATGGTTGGAATCCAAGACCACCATGACAGTGCCCGCCCGTTGCGCGCGCTCCGTCACTTCTGCGACGATTGCCGGATCGATCGAGCTGCCCTGGAGCAAGTCAATTCGGTGGGCGAGGGGGTGCTCTTCGATTCCGGATCGATTGTGAGGCCGGATGTCGATATCGACGCCGAGAATTCTGCCCTTGCCGATCAGTTCGAGGACCGACGCCGACAGGATCAGCGATCCGCCGTGGGCGACGCCGGTTTCAACGATTAGATCGGGTTGGACGGTCCAGATCAGTTCCTGCATTTGCACGATGTCGTGCGGCAGTTGAATAATCCGCCGACCCAGCCAAGTCGGTTCGTACATGATCTTGTATTCGGCGGAAAGTTTCAGCCAAAGATCAGAGACGAGCTTCAGACCGTCGTCGGAATAGAGATCGACGGTTTGCGTACCGCTTTTGCCGGTCAGGGTAAGTGTGGCGCCGGGTCCGGTAACCGTCGGTGTGGCTGCGGCGCTCAAGATGCCAACTCCAGCGGCGCAACATCCTGGGCCACCCGCCACCGCCAATAATTGAGGGTGTCGGACAAAATTTTGGCGAAGGACAGTTTGGGCTCCCACCCGGTGGCTTTACGGAATTTCGAGGTGTCGGCAATCAACCGGGGTACTTGGGTCGGTCGGACGTACTGCGCGTCGGTTTCGTAGCGAATAGCCTTTGTCGAGGACATGCCGATCAAGGTTTCAAGCGCCTGACGGAACGTGAAGACACGGTCCTCGCCCTCCGAACCGATCAGATAGAGTTCGCCCGGCACGCACTTCTCTGTTGCCGTCCAGTAGGCTTCCACCATGTCCTGGACGTGGGTGAAGTTGCGGCGATCGTCGATGTGGCCGACTTTGACGACCGGTGCCTGGAGTCCGGCTTCGATTCGCGCGACTTGGTAGGCATACCATGGAATGCCGAAAACATATTGGCGGCGCGGCCCTTCGTGATTGAAGGCGCGGGTTCGAATGGTGTTGACGCCGTAGGAACGGAAATAGACGTATGAGATCAAATCTTGAGCGACCTTGCTCACGGCATAGGGATTGACCGGCCGCAACACCGTCTCTTCGGTGATCGGCAACTCTTCTTCCTTGATGTCGCCGTATTCCTCGCCGGACCCCGGCAAATGAATCTTGGCGTCAGATTTGAAATACTTGAGCGCATCCAACAGGTTCACGGTCGCGTCATAGTTGACGGTCATGTAGCGGTGGGGATGCGACCACGAGGGCGATACGAAACTTTCCGCGGCGCAGTGAAAGATGCGTTCGGGGGCAACCTTTTCCATCATATCGCGAACGCCGATTGGATCGGTAAGGTCGCAGTCGACCCAATTTATCCGGTCCTCGATGTGTTTGACGTGGTCGGGGCGCGACAAATGCCAGCGCCGCGTCGCATAGAGTTCGAACGCCGACCCCTTAGCGAGGACCAAGTCGGCCAGGTGCGAGCCGACAAATCCCGTGACTCCTGTAATCAAGATGCGTTCTGCCATGGTGTCCTTCCTATGCGTCGCGGTTGAGTAGTTCGTCGACCGCCCGCGCGAGCGGACGGTCGTCTGAAACCTGGATAAATGAACAGCCGGCGGCGTCGGCGGCCATTCGGTCGCGGTCGTCGTCGCCAATGAAGGTGTGCCGGCTCAGGTCAAGCGCGAAGTCCTTTTGCGCTTGGAAAAGCATGCCTGGTGCGGGTTTGCGGCAGTCGCAGCCTTCGTCCCACCCGTGCGGGCAGTGATAGATTGCGGCGATGTCGCCGCCGGCGGCACGGACATCCGCGCGCATGTGGGCATGAATCGAGTCCAAACCTGCGGTCGATAGATGGCCACGCGCAATCCCCGGCTGGTTGGTCGCGACGATCATGCGATAGCCGTTGTCCCGCAGCCTGGCCAGCGCTTCGAGTGCGCCCGGCATCCATTGCCACTGCGACCAGTCGCAAACGTATTGCGCGCGATTCATTTTCCGGTTCAGAACGCCGTCGCGGTCCAAGAGAACCGTGGGCCTGCGTTCAAGGAAACGAGCCGTTTCTTCCAGGCGATCTAGGCCGCCGATGGAATAGTAGCGATGTTCCGTTGCAAAGGCGGAGAGATCGCCGGCGGCTACGGCACGGGGATAGGCGTAAGCTTCAAAGGACACGTTGTCCTCGGGCAGGGCCGCTACGATCGAACGATCTACCAGAGCAAATCCGATATCGACGCCGAGGAGTCCCGGTGTCGTACGGCTCTTGTCATAGGCAATGACAATGCCGCGTTCGTCGATCGATACGTTGTCGCGGGAGCGCCCGTCGCGATTGCGATATACCGTAATTTGAAGCGGTTTGCCCGCGGCTTGCCGGGCAGCCCACGCCTTGCCGAGATCGAGCGGCCAATAATTATCGCAATATAGAAGTAGAAAGGTATCGTCCAGAAGGTGCTCGGCGCGCTTCAGTCGCTGGCCGGTTTCGTCCTCCACCGGAGAAATTTCGAATTGCACGTCGAGGCCGGGAGCGGGGTGTGCTCGGTAATGAGCTATCACGTCGTCTGCGCGGTATCCCAGCAGGACCAGAACGCGGGTGATCCCTTGCTCGCGCAATAGATCTAGAAGGTAATCGAGAAACGGACGTCCGTTGATCTGGATCATCGGTTTAGGGCGTTCGGCTGTCAGCGGACGCAACCTGGTGCCTAGGCCCCCCGCCAGAATAACCGCCTGCCTAATTGGATGTGTCGATGGAGACACCGCGTCCTCACAAAAGTACGCGGCGTTCTGCCGCGCACGCCTATGAAGGCACAGCTATTCTTAACAGTCTGTTAAACATGAAAGCCTAGGTTGGCGTGTATCGTTACTAGGAGACGCCAACGTGCAGCGGCCGAAACTCAGCATTTGTATCCCGACCCGAAATCGCCGGCTCTTCCTTGCCCGCCATCTTCGCCATATCTCGAAGTTCAAGAATTTGGACTACGAAGTCGTGATTTCCGACAATTTTTCGAGCGACGATACTGCGACCGTGGCCGAAGCTTACCGCGACGAGTTAAATGCGTTGGTCTATGTGCGCCAACAGTCGCCGCTCAACTTCTTCGAAACCCAAGTGGCGGCCGTCAACAACGCCAGCGGTCGTTACACGATCTGCACGTCGGACGACGACCTCCTTGTCGAGGAAGGGCTTCTCCGTGCGATCGAGCACCTCGATTGCGACCCGACGATCTCCGCGGTCTATGGCGCATGGGAAGGGTGGAAGCCCGAAGACAAGCAGCGCGCGTTTAAGGCCGCCGGGGTGACGAAAGAAACTCGGGTCCAGCAACGCGACCTGATCCACTGGTACCTCAATGCTTCCACCCCTGAATTGCCAATCATGCGCACCGACGTGCTGCACAAGTCGCATCTGCCGTTTCAGCATCAATACGGGTTCGACTTCTACGGCGCGGCGATGCTGACGAAATTCGGCGATTTGCTGATGATCCCCGACACGACGGTAAGGGTGACGCTCCATGCCGCCCAGGAGTCCCAAGCGCTCTATCGACCGGATATCCTCCAATGCTATCTCGCCGACTACGAACTTTTTTTCTCGCAGTTCGCTCCCTTTCGCGGCGGCGTCGGTTCGCAAATGGTGATGCACGTCCTGGCCAAGCAGTACATCGTCGCCGCTGAGCGGGCGATCGGTCGCGGGGCCTATTTGATGGGGCGCGACCTTCTGCTGCGTGCGCGAGTCTATTTGCCTGACGAAGCGGATATCCGGCTCGCGGCAATATGGAAGTCGCACCGCCTCCACTTTGTCGCCGAAAGCATCGTCGCGTTGATGACGTCGATGCATCCTGTCGAGAGGACCTTCATTGAGAGCGGTCCGGACACCGAGAGGGTGCGAGACCTAGTTTCCGCAATGCGGCAAGACGATGTCGTACTCGCCGGTTCGCGCGGCGACATTCTTGCCGTTCGCCTTTCTCCCAACGACCTCGTGATCGGTGCCGACGATTCGTTACGCGACGTTCTCGCCGATCGCTTTGGTTTTTGGATTCGCAAATACAGAACGCTGGACTCGCTCGAGCAAGCTGCGCGGATCGCGCCGGTGAACGACCTATCGGTCGAAGACTATTTGGACAAATTCTCCCCTGTTTCAACCGAGTTGCCGCAGCCCCAGCTCGTGGCCGGCGCCGCAAGCTGACGAGGTAACCATGACCGATCGCGCAAATACCGACCTCGAGCCGAGAGTTTCCGAATTCCGGAGCCCCGCGACGGATCGAGCTGAGATCCCGGAACGTCTCCTTCGCATCCGGCGGCTTCGGCAGATGGGTGTGGAACTCACCACCTCGTGCAATTTGGCGTGCGTCTATTGTCATTTCGCGCCGCTTTCGCGCCGGGGCAAGGATGCCGAACCGGAACTGATCGAGCGCATCGTCGAGTTCGTCGGGGAATTCCCCGTGGACTATGTGACCATGTCCGGCGATGCGGAGATCACGATGTTTCCAGCCTGGACCGGCGTCGCTCGCCGCCTCCTGGAGATGAAGATCGATCTGCGCACCATCAGCAATTTCTCCAAGGGCATTTTCTCGGATGAAGAAGTCGATGTCTTTTCGCAGTTCCGACAAATCCTGATCAGCTTGGATACCTCCGATGCGGCCCTGCTGAAGAAGATCCGCTACCGCGCTGACCTACGTACCATCACCTTGAATATGCAACTGGTACGGGCCAGAGCGATTCTAATGGGCCGCAAGATTCCGGAATTTGTCTGCAACGTCGTGCTGCACGACAAGAACATCGGTCATGTCGATAAGACTGTCGCGTTTGCCCTCGCTAACGGATTCTCCCAAGTCTCGCTGGTGCGCTTTGTCGATTTGGAGGAAGTCTCCGGCGGTCTCAACGATCTGCGAGACAATCCCAACGCCACCCAGGTCTATCAGATTCGCAGTCTGGACGTTGCCGGGTTGCATAAGGCCGTCCAGGCAATGCGCAAAGCCGTGGAAATCGCCGGTAATCGAATCACCCTGTCGATCCAACCGGACATTCTCGAGGAAATCGACGCCGGGATGAACGGCGATAAGGCCGCGCGGGAAGGGGCGCCGACCTATCCGCCGGGTACCCGACGGACCAAGGATTGCATCATGCCGTGGGATTTCTTCTACGTGCTGTGGAACGGTGATGTCCCGCCGTGCTGCATCGTCAAAGGCACCTTCGTCGACAATGTGAGCGGAAAGCCGATTACCGACGTGATCAATTCCGAAGACATGATGGACTGGCGGCGTACCCTGCTGACCGGCGATTTGAAACCGGAATGCGAGACCTGCACCTACGTACTCGATACCAACACCGCGAGCCTACGCCAGAAGGTGGAGAACTACCTGACCCAGTACGGAGATCCGATGTGAGCGGCCGTGGGGTAGGTGCCGATGCACCCGGAGCGGCGTTACAATGAACGAAATTGCCCCGCGCTTTGCCCGCCCGGTGGGGCGCGAAACGGTCGCGCGGCTTCAGGGCGTGTTTGACGACATCGTCCCGTGGTCAGGCACCGTAGGCGCTGGCCGCGTGCGCAGTTTCATGGGCGGCCTATTTCCGCGCGACGTCGACTCCGGCAAGGCCGCGGGCCGGATCGAAACTCGGCGGCCCGATCTCTCGGACGGCGAAGGTTTTGCCGAGTGGTACTCGATCCTCAAATCGATCGCGCGCGCGCGCGACCAATACACGATGGTGTCCCTGGGCGCCCACTACGGCGGCCCCTTAGTGGACGCCGTCTGCATGTTGCGCGCCCGCCGCCCAATGCCCTTTCGCCTGATCGGCGTCGAGGCCGATCCTTTCATGTGTGCGAGGGTGCACGAGCATTTTGCTGAGAACGACGTGCCGGAATCGGCGCTGACTCTGATCAACGCGGCGATCGCGGCGGACAACAAACCGGTTCTGTTCCCCGTCGCGCCGACGCGCACCGGCGCGGCGCGGGCGCTCACCCAAGCGGCCGATATCCGGACGATTTTCCAACATGTCCTCGCAGGCCGGCATGCCGAGAAGGTCCTGGCCGGCCTCCTGACCGACGGAAAGAGCGGTCTTTCCCAAGTTCTTCCGGGTACCGACGTGAATGCCGAGTTGCGCCTGTCGAGCGCCGTGACACTGGCGGACGTGATCGGTCCCCACGACCATGTCGACTACTTGGAAATCGATATCCAGTCGACCGAGCTTCAAGTTCTCCCGCCGTTCATGGACTTGTTGCGCGCTCGGGTCGGGTGGATTCATTTGGGGACCCACGGGGTCGAATTGCACCGCACCCTTGGGGCATTGTTCCGCGCCAACGGGTTCGAGGTCCATATCGACTGGGAGCCCGAGAGCACCTACTCCAGCCCTGACGGCATATTGCGCACTGGCGACGGCGTCTTGACCATGGCCAACACAGCCTTCGACTGACATGACGGCGCTCAGCATCTGCATTCCGACGCGTAACCGAGCCGAGCATCTGCGGCAGCACCTTGCGCATTTGGCGGACTTTAAGCTCGACTGCGAAATCGTCGTTTCGGACAACTGCTCGGACGACGATACCGCAACCGTGGTCGACAGCTTTCGCGATCGGATGTCCAATCTTTTCTACGTGCGTCAACCGCAGCCGTTGAACTTCTACGAGACTATGATCGCCGCGTGCAATCTCGCCACCGGCACCTTTGCGATGTACGCGGCCGACGACGACGCCCTGGTCGAAGATGGCATCGCCCATGCGATCGGGTTGATGACGCAAGACCCGGGCATCAGCGCCGTTTACGGCGCGTGGCAGGAATGGGATCCCAAGACACGATCGGTCATTACCGGTCACGCGGCGTTTGCCCGGGAAACGTCCATTGGCCACGCCGAATTGTTGCAGCTCTACACCGAGCAGAAAACGCCGGAGATGCCGATCTTTCGCGTCGAGGGTTTCCGCAACAGCCATCTGCCGGTCCAGCATCAATATGCCTTCGACTTTTTCGGCGCCGCCCTGTTTGCGGAGACTGGACGGCTGGTCTTCACGCCCGAACCGATCGTGCGGGTGACCCGCCACCCCGGCCAGGAATCGCACCGGCTCTACCGGCCCGACATCTTGCAGTGCTACCTCGCTGACTACGAGCTGTTTCTCAGCCGCTACTCCGAACTCGACACCGCGACGAGTACGGTGTTGGCCACTCGGGCGCTGGCCGAGCAATACCTCACCGCGGCGCAGCGCGCGATCGACAACCGCGAATTCCTCTACGCCCGCACGCTGTTGCAGCGCGCCGCTGTCTACCGTCCCGAGGATGCCCGTGCCGGGCTGCGGACGCTGGAGCGCGCCCACTTTAATGATCTGGTCGTCGAAAGCGTGGTTGGTTTGATCGCGACGATGCAGCCGGTGCGCCGCATCCTAGGTGTGGCTGACGCGACGTGTAGCACTATCGGCCAAGCTGCCGCGGAGAAGAGCGGCAAAACGTTTGTTGCACTCGGCATCGACGATCTCGCGCAATGCGCGGTGCACGAAGACGACTTTTTGCTCTACCAGGATGAGGCGGCATTGTCGCAACTCCGCAACCGCGTCGGGTTTCCGCTGCGTCGTGCAAGGCGGCTCGGGTCGATCGTGGCTGCGTTGCGCCGTACCGATGTGCCACCGTCCCAAGCAAACCTCCCCCTAGCCGCAAACGGTTAAGGGCGTTGCTCCCAAGGGAGCCCATCGCGCAACTGCAGTGAGGTGGCGGGCCCTCGCGTGCCGGCCAGATTCGTCGCTCAGTCCACCATCGCGAAGAACTCGTCGAGCGAGATCTTTGGCAGGCTTTGAAGCCGGCTGTTTGCCGAAACATTGAAGACAGGTGGCGGCGCGAACCCGTGCAGGGTCGCCATCGCGCCGATCTGAAAGGCAAGATCGCGGTCGCAGACGGCGGCGTCGTGGCGCATTGCCGTTTCGAAGTTCTCGCGCAGTTGGGTATTCCCGCCAAAGGCGATGACACCGGTCTCTGAGCGACCGCCGATCCCCGATTGGCCGACGAAGTGAGATGTCGTTTTGTCGGTCGGGACGCCGTAATCCGCGCCGATCAGGAACAGTCGTTTCGGTTGCGCTGCAACCAACAGCGGCAATGCGGCAAGCAGCGTGCCCTCCTGAATCGTCCCGAGCGGGTCGTCCGGCGTGACGCTGCGCAGAGCGTTTCCGGCCACGCTCATAACTCGCGGGCCGTTGACGGCAAGGAACGCGGCGCGGCTTTCAGGGTCGAAGGCCGCGGTCAACGCGGCCGGCGAGGTGATCGCCATGGTTCGACGGGCTTGCTGCAAAAACGGTTTCAGGTGGGTGAGGGTGCCGCGCAGGCTACCGGCCCCCAGCGCGAGAACGATGTCGAGGCCGCGCTGCGCCGGCCCCAAGACCTCGCGTTGGACAACGCCGAAACGATTGAGGCTGGAAAATGCCGGTTTGCGCTTGCCGAGTTCGCCGATCCGCGCGCCGAAATCGCCGAGCGAATGGCCATGGCAGAGCATCACGAGGTCGCGACCGGCGACGAGGCGGCGCAGGTCTTCGAGCCGGGCTGCCGCGTCGGCATGGCCCGCGTTCGGATAGGCGAGGCCGCGCGCGATGCCCGCGTCGCGCAGAATGGCGTAGGTGCCGAGTGCGCTCGAAGATTGTCTGGCTTCGTGTTCAAGCCGCGCGCGAAAGGCATACAGCTCATACACACGGGCACTCTCCGCATCGTCCATCGCGCGCCATTCGGCGGCCGACGGCGTTTGCGCGGGGAGGGCCGCATTGCACGCATCGATCGCTGCGCTGAAAACCTCGCGCGCCTCGTTCGGACGGTCCTGACCGGCCAAGGCGACGCCTAGGTAACGCAGCATCTGCGGGTTCAGACTACCGGCGCGCGCCTGATAGACACCGATGAAGTGCTCGGCGTCCTGGTACCGCTGTTGGTAAATCGATGCGTCGACGATTTGTTCGAGATGCGCGCCATCGGTGTCCAGCCCGGCCGCTTTGGCGAGTAGGTCCGGCACCTCGTGTAAATGGTCCAACGTGTGTTGCGATAGAACTGCATAGGCCGTCGCCAACGCTGGGTTCTTGGGGTCGATCATCAGGGCCCGTCGCAGCGCATCGATGGCGCCCGGCGCGTCGCCGGTCCCGGCCCGTAGCGCGGCGAGTTGTTCCAGGGCCGCCGCATTGTGAGGCTCGCAGCCGACAACAGCCTCGAGAGCCCGCCGGGCGAGCGCGTAGTTGGTGCGGGCCGCGGCGACCTCGTAGACCTGGGCGTGGGCTTCGGCGCTCGGATGGGCCGCGCTCAGTTTGAGGTAGGCAAGCTCCGCCAATGCGAGGTTACCCTGTTCCAGCGCGTCTTGCCCCGCTTGCTCGAGCGCGCCGGGGTCCGACAGAGCGATCGCCCGGGCGGGCGAAGGGCCGGTGGCAGCGCGTTCTGGGGGCGTTACGTTCATCATCTGCATTCCTCGGCCCGGCGTTGACGGGTTCAATCTTCGCACCCGCGCACGGGGATGCGTGGGCTTGGCGCAGGTCGACGGCTTGGACACCGCCGGTCGCCGCCAGTGTCGGTGCGGCGTGGTTAAGGCGCGGTTAACGGCGCCGCCCGGTCCTCGGTTGCCGCGGGCCGTGGAACCCCTATATTCCGCCCCATGAACGCGCCCGCACCCCACCCCGTAAACAGTCTCGGTTTCGCCAAGCCCGCCGCAGCGACGCGCGTGGTCGTCGCCATGTCGGGCGGCGTCGATTCCTCGGTGGTCGCCGGGATGCTCGCCCGCGAGGGCTATGAGGTCGTGGGCGTCACGCTGCAGCTCTACGACATGGGCGCTACCAGTGTGAAAAGCCGCACATGCTGTGCCGGTCAAGATGTCCACGATGCCCGGCGCGTCGCCGACACCCTGGGCATTCCGCACTATCTCCTCAATTACGAAGACCGCTTTCGCAGTGCCGTGATCGACGATTTTGTCGACAGTTACCTGGCGGGCCGCACGCCTATTCCGTGCGTCCGCTGCAACCAAAGCGTCAAGTTCGCCGATCTGCTGGGCGCGGCGCGCGATCTTGGCGCGGATGCGCTCGCCACCGGTCACTACGTCCGCCGCGTCGTCGGCGCGGCCGGACCCGAATTGCACCGCGGTGCCGACCTGGGCCGGGATCAATCCTACTTTCTGTTCGCGACGACGCCCGACCAGCTCGATTATCTGCGTTTTCCGCTGGGGCACTTGAACAAGACCGAAACCCGCGCGCTCGCCGCCGAATTCGGCTTGCTCGTCGCCGACAAGCCCGACAGCCAGGACATTTGCTTCGTGCCGAACGGCTCCTATCTCGATGTCGTCCGCCGCCACCGGCCCGAGGCCTTGGACGAAGGCGCGATCGTCGATCTTGAAGGTAACGAACTCGCCCGCCACCCGGGCATCGCCGGTTACACGGTGGGCCAGCGCAAGGGCCTGGGCTTGGGGGCGCTCACTGGCGCGGGCGATCCGCTCTATGTCGTGGCCCTGCGCCCCGAGGCCCGCGAAGTCGTGGTCGGCCCCAGGGAAGCGTTGCTGGTCGACGAGATCCGCCTGGGCGAGGCCAATTGGCTCACCCCCGACCTCGCCGCCGGGATGCCTCGGCCCTGCACGGTCAAGGTCCGCTCGATGCAGGACGTCCAATCGGCCACGGTCGTCCCGAACGGGCAGGGCGGGGCGCTTGTACATCTAGACGCCGCCGCCGCCGGCGTGGCCCCCGGCCAGGCCTGCGTCCTCTACGACGGCCCCCGCGTCCTCGGCGGCGGCTGGATCGAAGCGACCGCGCGCCGGGCCGACGCGGCGGCCTGGACCGCCCCGACGGCCGCGACCAAGGGAACCTTGACACCCCACGCCCCCAGGGCCTAAATCCCGCCCATCTCTGGCGGGGTAGCTCAGTTGGTTAGAGCAGCGGAATCATAATCCGCGTGTCGGGGGTTCGAATCCCTCCCCCGCTACCACCGTCTTGGTCATCTTCACGCCCACATTTCGGTGAACCTTACCAATGGACAAATGCGGCGTTTGATGCCCGGACGTTCCGTCCATCTCCTTCTTCCCTCTGAAACTGCCGTTTTACAAAGTTCGAGACGCAGTTCTGTTCCCGCCTTTGGTCCGTTTCGGTACGGCAGCGGAATCACAATCCGGTTATCAGACGTAATTGGCGTTGGCCGGACAAAGCCTCCTCGTCCCACACCGATTTGGGCTGGGACTGCCCCCTCGGGCTCGGCGCTTGCTGTCGCATCGGACACCCCCTAACGTCATTTCCTGCGGGTCGATGCCCGCTGAGCAACATGGGGAGGTCAGTATGAAGCGGGTTTTTCACGCGTCCCTTGCAGCAATCGCCGGTGCAGCGATCCTCGGTGCAGCGATGTTCTCCGGCATGCTAAGCGAATCGGCCGAAGCCGCCGACAACAGCACACTTCGAGTCGGCGTCTATGCGAAGGCCCCATCGCGAGGCAACCCCTACGGCGGCGGCGGCGTTCCCAGCATTTACTGGTGGGACCCGATCTTCGACGGATTCACCCGCGTCAATGACAAGGGCCAAACGGTGCCCTGGTTGGCGGAGAGCTGGGAACTCGTCAACGCTACAACGTGGCGATTCAAGCTCCGCCAAGATGTTGTGTTTACCAATGGCGAAAAAATGAATGCCGATGCGGCAGTAGCGACGATCATGTGGATGATCTCCGATGTGGGCCGCGCCACACCGGGTGGCCGCGAGTCACGAGGCATCACCGGTGCTACCAAGGTCGATGACTACACCCTCGACATCACGACCGAGAAACCGATGCCGCTGCTCGCAGGAACGGTATCGCGCGCCTACGTCGTGGCACCCAAGGCCTGGGCTGACATGGGCATCCAAGGATACTCGGCCAATCCGGCGACCTCGGGAGCTTACAAGGTCAAAAGCTGGAACGACTCGGGTGCCGAATTTGTTGCCTACGAGAATACGTGGCGCCCCCCCAAGATTCCCACGCTCAAGTATGTCGAGTTGCCCGAATCGGCGGCCCGTCTGCAGGCGCTAGTGTCGGAGCAAATCGACCTCGCTGTCTTGATTGCACCGGATGACGTCCCGGTCGTACGTGATGCCGGTCAGACCTCGTTCACATTCTCGTCGCCCAATATCATGAACATGGTGTTGATGACCGAGGACTATAAGAAGGCCTACGGAGAGAAGGGTTCGCCCTTCAAGGACAAACGCGTCCGACTGGCCATGAACATGGCGATCGACCGTCAGGCCATCGTCGATAACCTACTCGCCGGTCAGAGCAAACCGGCAAACCAACCGGCCAACCCGGCCACCTTTGGCTACAATCCCGATCTACCGCTCTACGAGTACAACCCGACTAAGGCGAAGGCTCTGCTTGCCGAGGCCGGCTATCCCAACGGCTTCGAGTTGATCGCGGAAATCATTCCGGGCGCCATCCCGCGCGACGTGGAGATCTACAGCTACCTTGCTGAGTCGTTCGGCAAGATCGGCGTCAAAGTCGATATGCGTCAGATTCCGTTCGCGGACTGGCTCAAGAAGTTTATCGGTGGTGGTTGGGAAGGCGCCGCAACCGGTTTCTCCGCCTTTGTGGACCCGCATATGGACGCGTCACGGCCGTTCACCAACTTCTCCTGCTACAAGCAGCCAAACCCGTTGATCTGCATCGACGACTTTATGCCGCTGCTCGATGCTCAGGGTCAGGAGATGGACCGCAGCAAACGTGAGGCGATGCTGAAGGAACTCATGGCAAAATCGCACAACGATGCACTAAGCCTGCCGATCCTGCTTGGTGTCGATATCTACGGTGCAACCAAACGGCTCAAGAACTTCGAATACTGGAACCGCGTTATCCTCTGGGAGAGGATGACCCTGGAAGGCGCTTAAGCCGACATTGGCCGACCAAGACCTACTGCCTGTGGCCCCTTTCGGGGCCACAGGTTTTTCTGGCGGAGGAAAAGAGGGCAAGGTGGTCCGCTGCGGCAGCCGCTTTGCAGCGGACCACAAGGGTCCCGCCCGTAGCAATGTTTCAAGCCATTGATTTTCTTAAGGCTTTGCTGTGTGAGGGCTTCTAACGTGAGGGGTGACGCCTCCCGCCCCGCAACCGAGGCTTTTGGCAATCCAAGCGCACATTCTGGTAAATGAACAAGGGTGGCCGAACTGAACGGGTCGGCGCACCTGCGTTTGCGGGTCGGCAAATGGGAATAGGCAGAGTGAACGGGATGTCAGCGGTTGCTTGATCTGATCACCGACAGGGTTCGCCGGTTGGGGCCAGTCCTCGCGGCGCTCGCCGTAACGGCTATCTCGGTCGCAGTTTCCGCCCTGGCGACAGGCGCGACAATGATCTTGCTCGACGCTGATCCATTCCCCGCACTCTATCTCGCGATTGGGACACCCTTTGTGCTGGCGTTACCAATAACCCTTGTAGCGTTCGGGGCGCTCGAGCGGGCCAACGACGCCCGAGCCCAGGTGGCCCACAGTGAGGCCGCGGCGCAGGCGGCCCAGGCCACCCTGAGCGATGCGCTCGAAAACATTCCGAACCCAACCATGATCCTGGGGCCGGATGAGCGGATACAGTTTCGTAACCGAGCGTGGCGGCGCTACTACCCGGAACTGGAAGAGGTCGTTCAGCTCGGCATGCGCTACGAGGATATTGTTCGTACCGTCCTCGAATCGGGCCTGTGGGATCCGATGGGGCCGCGCGAAGAGATACTGGAAAAGCGCCTGGGTCAATACCGCACCGCCGTGGGAAACGTCGTTCAAGAACTTGCGGACGGGCGCTTCATCCTGGCCAATACCAGCCGCTCGCGCGACGGCGGGACGATCCTCACCCATACCGACATCACCGATCTCAAACGGATCGACCGTTTGAAGGACGAGTTCGTCTCGATGGTCAGTCACGAACTGCGCACGCCGATTACATCGATCAAAGGTTCCCTCGATATGTTGGCAACCGCACTTAAGGACGGACGCGAGATCGACGTGTCCCAATTCGTCGATATCGCGAACCGAAACGCCGAACGCATGCTGGCGATCGTCAACGACATCCTCCTCGCCCAGGGGATTCAGGCGGGCGGCGTGGCGTTCGATGTGAAACCGACGCCAATGGTGCCGTTGGTGCAGAAAATCCTGAGTGCAAACGCCGGATTTGCCGATCGGTTCGGGGTCGCGTTTCGATTGCACGACGGACCTACCGAAGCATGCGCCAGCGTCGATGCGGACCGTTTCGGTCAAGTTCTGACTAACCTGCTATCCAACGCCGCAAAGTTCGCCCCCCGCGACAGTACCGTCGAGGTTTCCGTACGCCGCTTGGCCGACCGCGTTGAGGTCTCTGTTCACGATGAGGGTCCCGGTATTCCGAAGGAATATCACGAGCGGGTATTCGAACGGTTCTGGCGCGCCGACACCGCTGCCACCAGCGGCGTCCCCGGCACCGGTCTTGGTCTGAGCATTGCCCGTCAGATGGTCGAAGGGATGGGCGGTCACCTCGATGTGGAATCCGAACTCGGAAAGGGTACGACCTTTCGTTGTTCTTTACCGTTGGCCTTGGAGCCTGAGTCCTCCGCTTTGAACTAGATCGATGTCGTTTCCTGGCGTTGGCTCGGCGTCATGTCGTCTCGAGTCGGAACTTCAAAAACGCGGCCCCCTCGTGCACGACCTCGCCGACAAACCGGGCGCCAAGGCGCGCGAGCCCACCCAGATGTTTGCGCGAGGGCGGCACGAGGAACGTCACAAACGGAATCCGCTCGTCCGCCTGGGCAAACGCGATGGCTTTCCTGGCGATCCGCACACCAAGTCCAAAGCGGTCGGGCTTGAGCACCAGCCCGAAATCCCACTCGTCGCCCTCCTTCTGAAATCCGCCCCAGCCGACATAGGCGCCGTCCAATAGGATGGCCCAATGGCCGAGGCCGTCACGGTGCCAGTATTTTTCTTTGGCGGCGACGAACTCTCTCAGCGCGTGCTGGTCCCACTCGAAGGTGAGCAGGGGCAGGTGCGCCGCGACTCGGGGATCGGACATGTGGGCGGTGATCGCGCCCGGCGGTATGTCGGGCAATCGCGCGAAGGTGAGGTTGCCTTCAGTCATTTTGATGAATCAATGCGCCGACGCGCGCGACCGTGGACGCGCTTACCTCACGCCCGGCGGACCGGCGATAGGTTGACCAGGACTAGGCTCACGCCGATCAACACCAACGCTGCCCAAATCCACAGGCTGTTGGCGTCGCCGAAGATCCAAATACCAACGCCGATTCCGACCAGCGTCGCGATGTAGTTGACCATTGAGAAAAACACGGGGCCGGCGCGCTTGATCAGTTCGAAAATCAAGTAGAAGGCGAGAGCGTTGTTGGCCATCGCGATCAGCGTGGCCCAATGGCCGTCGCCGAACGCGCCGCCGAAGGCCCACCATTCGCCGGTCACCGCCATGACGACCAGCATGGACACCGAGCCGAAGAACGTCAGGCCGGCGGCGAACTGAACCGAACTGCCCTCGGGCGGGCGCAGCATCGCGACACATACCGCGTTCAGTGCGTAGCAGAACGGCGCGGCGAAGCCGAGTACGACCCACCCCACCATTTCCGGCGCGGGGAGGCTCGTCGAGGGCAGCAGCACAAACAGCACGCCCACCAGCCCCAGAACGATGCCGCCAAAGCGGACAAGCCGGAATCGGTCGAGCCGGAAGATCAACGCCAACGCATAGATGGTCACCGGGACCAGCGAGAGCCCGAGGCTAAGAATTCCGGAGGGCACCTTGGCCGCGACAAACGCGAAGATCAGATAGGGAACGGTGAAATTGAGCGTCGCCGTAACGATGTACACGCGCACATGGGCCCATTGCCGCGTCGGCAGGCCGCCAAAAAGGGCCGCCAAGGCAAACAGGATGACGCCTGCGCCCAGCGATTGCCAAAACACATACGGAATGAAAGGTAGCCCGTTGTCGGCGGCGACACGGTTGAGGACCAGGATCAGTGCAAACGAGAGGCCCAGCACGAACAGCATGGCCAGCGAACCGGCATCGGGTTTGCCCCAGGCCGCCGGCGCCGCGGGATCCGCCGCCGCATTCTGTTCGCCTGTCGTATCGTCGTGTGCCATCGAACCCCCCGGCGCGGGTCCACCCCGCGTTTTCAGAAACGCGAGTCTATAGCAACGTCGTCGCCAGTCGAACGCTGTTTGCCGCCTGCGGCGGCGCTAGTCGATTACCCCGGCGGCGCGCAACCGTGCCGAAAGGCGGACCTTGCGCTCATGGCGATCCGGTTTGAGGTCGTCGCGCATTCGTTGGGCGATTGTCAGCAGGATCTCCCGTTGGCGCGCCGGATCCGCCACCCGCCATGCGCCGATTTCCTCCAGGGTGCGATAGCACCCCTTGCATTGCCCCGTTCGCATGTTCATCTGACAGACGGAAATGCAGGGGGATACGGTTTGGACGGGCGTCCTCATAGGGTCATCCGAGAAACGACACAGCCATAGTCCCATAGGTAGCGAAGCCGAACCGAAATTCCAAGCCGCGTTCCCGCAGTCGTTGCGTCCGCCGATTTCCGGCCGAGCTTTTTTCGGCCGCGCCCATTGTTGCGCGGTTAGCGCTTGAGGATTCCGCGTACGCCGCCCGCACCCTTTTCCAGCAAAGACTTGGCCTTGCCGCCAACCTCTCCCTCGAGCTTTTGTAGAACGCCCGATTGGATCGCCGCCTGACCTGCCGCGGCACTCACGGCGGCAAGAATCACTTTGGCCACCTCGGCCGGTTTCGCGCCACCGTCGTCCTTGCCGATGTCGTTCAATGTTATAGACGGCAAATCCGCGCCAACGCCTCGATCAAGGCCCGCGGCCTTCAAATCGACCCGGCCGTCGGCAATGGTGATCCGTTCAATCACCAGTTTCTTCTTGTTTTCAGGGTTGTCCGTGTTCGAGGGCGAGGATGCGCCACCGCTGCCTTGGGCAAGCGTTTGCTGCAACTGCGACACGTTGGTGCCGGCGCTATTGACCTCGACCGTTACCTGCGGGGCGGTCACGCTGATTTCTCGGATGACGATGGTGTCTTCGGTCAGGGATCCGATATCGAGCACGATACGGGCTTCACCGATGCGCATCGTGCGTTCCTCGAACCCCTGGGGATGGCCGATAACAAGGCCCCGGATGGTGCCCTCGCCGGATCGCAGCGAGATGCTGACGTCGTCCACAGTCACCGCCGTCTGGGTGACGTCGCTTCCCACCCGCTCGATGGCGGCCTTGACGATCGAATCGACCGAGGCCAACGCGACGACCAAAACGATGACCACGACCACAACGACAACCGCAATCGCGCCTCCGCCGATAACCAGACCTTTTCTCATGGGCAATCCTTTTCAACGAGGTGGCGAAACACTATGCGGAACCACGGGTTTTTCGCAACGCGGCACTGGTTTAGCGATCAAACCAGAAGGCGCGCATCTGTGCCAATTTTGCTATAATACCGGCAGAATACAACCTGGACCGAGGGAGAAGCCTACCATGGAGCAACAACAGGTCGCGACGTTTAGCGGGTTTGGACGCCACGGGATCAGTCCCGAAACGGTGCACGACGAAGACGCGCGCAGCAATTTCATGATGGACCTCTACCGTCATCTCGGTGCCAAGGCGGGGCCGGGCCGCCGCGACGTGTTCGAGAAACGGGTCAAGCCAGCCTTCGTTCAGGAACATGGCCGTGCGCCCAAGGATCGGCACGAGGTCCGCAAGGCGGTCCAAAACGACCCCTATTTCCAGTACTGGGGCCACCTTCGCGTACTGGCCAACCAGACGCTGTTCTACGAAAACGGCCGCACGGTGGAGCGCCAGCTCGATACCCTGATCGAAAAAGCGAAACCGCGGGCGCGGGAAAAGGGCCATCTCGATCTCGACCCGAATTTCAAGGTGCCGAAGTACCAAGCCCCCCTGGACATGCACTGGATGCCAGGCAGCTTCTTTACTGAAACTGCCGAGGGCGATGTCGCCGCCGGGGCGATGTACGACTCGGGCGGTCTCTATGTGATGACCTCGGGTAATCTTGGGCCCCTGGGGGACGGCGGCGCCTATTCGGTCGTCAATTATTTGCGCGAGAAGTACCCCGATTTCACGCCGACGCGGATCCTCGACCAGGGGTGCACGGTGGGCCACAACACGTTGCCGTTCAAGGAGGCTTGGCCCAAGGCCGACGTCATCGGGATCGATATCGGCGCACCGGTTTTGCGTTACGCCCATGCCCGGGCAGAAGCGATGAACTACGACGTGACCTTCGCGCAGCAAAATGCCGAACACACCAAGTACGAAGACGAAAGCTTCGACTTCATTGTCTCGACAATGTTCCTACACGAAACGTCGCGCAAAGCCGTCCACAACATCATTGCCGAGGGCTATCGTTTGCTGAAGCCCGGCGGGTTGATGTTGCATGTCGAGCAGCCGCCGTTCCGCTGGTTTGCCGATCCGTTCGATCAGTACGTGCGCGACTGGGATACCCATAACAACAACGAACCGTTCTGGGGTCCGATGCACGATATGGACCTCGAAGAGGTCGCCGTTGCCGGTGGCTTCAAGCGCAAGGATGTCATCCAGGAGATGGCTCAATTGATCAAGCCAACCAAAACCGACAACTACGCCAAAGGGCCCGGCGAGTGGTACGTCTTCGCGGCGTGGAAGCGCTAGGCGCGCCGACAGCTCCCTATATCCTATTGGTCCGACGCGCCTCGCAAATGGCGGTGCGCGTCGGACTCAGTTTCGCAAGTCCTTGGGAACCTACCGCTCGGCGCACTGCGCCTCAGCGCAGGTACGTTGTATTGTTGAGGCAGGCTTCGTAGAGATCGACCAAACCGACGCCGTCGCGCGGTCGGATATTGCCGGCTCGGACCTCACCGTCGACCGCTTTCTTGACTCGCTCGGCCATGGCCGAGGGGTTGTACTGCATGATGTTGAGAACTTGTGCGGCTGACGTCCCCTGAATCACCTCCTCGACGTAGAAGTCGGTCGGGTCGTCGTCGTCGCAAAATACATGCGCCTCGTTCAATCGCCCGAACAGGTTGTGCATGTCGCCCATCACGTCCTGATAGGCGCCTGTCAGGAAAAGGCCGACGTAGTAATCCTCGCCGGCGCGCAACGGATGTAGCGGCACCGTAGGTCGCGCGCCCTGTTCGCCGATGAAGTGATCGATCTTGCCGTCGCTATCGCAGGTGATGTCGGCGATCGTGCAGTTGCGGGTGGGTTCCTCATTGAGCCGGGTGAGCGGAACCAGCGGCAGTATCTGGTCGATGGCCCAGGTATCTGCAGCGGACTGAAATAAAGAAAAATTGCACAGATATTGAGACGCCAGGATTTCATCGATCCCGCGCAAGTCGCCAGAGACGTCCTCCTGGGATCGAATACCTTCGGCAACGGCACGCATGACCTGCCAGTAAAGGGTTTCCGCTTTGGCCAGTTCCTCAAGGCGAATGATGCCCAGTTTGAATCCGTCGAGTACGTCACCCAGCAACCGCGACACACGGTTGTAGGACTCTTGATAGTTTTCTTGTTCGAGGACTTCCGCGTGCGCTGCTCGCATCGCGGCGATCAAATCGTGTTCATCCTCGACCGGCGCGGTATCGAAACCGTTCGTGTTGCTCGATATTTCGCCGATCACTCTCATGATGACGCACGAATGATGAGCGGCGATTGCGCGCCCGCTTTCGCTGACCAAATTGGGGTGGGCAACGTCTTCATGGTCGCAAATGCTTTGGACGTTCTGGATGACACTGCGGACATATTCGGCGAGCGAATAGTTCATCGAGGAGTGCCCACTCGTCCGGCTGCCGTCATAGTCGACGGCGAGGCCGCCGCCGACGTCCAAATAGTTCAACGGTACGCCGCGTTTGCGCAGCCGTGCGTATATCCGGGCCGCTTCCTGGGTGGCATCGTTGACGTAGCGAATATCGGAAAGCTGGCTGCCGATGTGGAAGTGGAGAAGCTGAACACAGTCGCCGTAACCGCTGTCGGCGATATGGTCTATGGCGTTGAGGATTTCCGAGGTGGTCAGCCCGAATTTAGCGTGCTCGCCGCTCGATTCGCTCCATCGCCCCTCCGCCTTGGCACGCATTTTTGTGCGCAATCCGATGATGGGCCGGACCTGCATTTCAGCGGCAAGCCTTAGGAGCGGCGAGATCTCCGACGTTTTTTCGATCACGACGACTACCTTGCGGCCGATCTTGTTGCCTAGGAGCGCCAGCCGCAGAAAGTCGTCGTCCTTGTACCCATTGCAGATAATCAAGGCCTCCGGGCCGACATCGTAGGTCAACACCGCCATCAGTTCCGCCTTCGACCCGGCTTCCAGCCCGTAATTATGCGGCCGGCCCGCGTCGACGATCTCGTCCACGACCTCGCGCATTTGGTTGACCTTGATCGGATAAACGCCGCGGTAGTGGCCGCTGTAACCCGCCTCTTCGATCGCGGTGGCAAAGACCTTGTTGAGCTCCTCGACCCGGTTCCTGAGGATGTCATGGAACCGTAAGACGATTGGAAACTGAACGTTCTGTTGTCTCAGTTCGTCGACCACCTCTTGGACGGCAATCGTGACGTTGCGATTGTCGACCACAGGCAGAACTTGCAACCGCCCCTTATCGTCGACACCGAAGTAACCCTCGCCCCACCAGTTGATCCGGTATAGAGCTTCCGAATCTTCAACCGTCCAACCCATAGACACCGCACTCCGTTTTTCGAGGTGTTGACGACGGCCCTACCTGACATACTCGGCGCCGGTTCGTCCTGTAGCGTGGAAACAACGAATGCCAGACAGCAAGCTAGGCGATCAAGCCTTTCGGAACAAAGCCCTTCATGGTCGCTGGCCGGAAATGACCTATGGCGGGGCGCTGAGTTTTCTCCGCCGCCGCTACAGCCGCGATCTGGCGGGAGTGGACGTTGCCGTAACGGGGATCCCCTATGACGGCGCGGTAACTTATCGTCCCGGCGCCCGGCTGGGGCCGCGGGCGGTTCGGGCGGCTTCGGTCCAGCTTGCCGAATTGAAGGCATTTCCCTTCGGCTTCGATCCGTTCGAGACGCTGGCGGTGGTCGACTACGGGGACTGTTTTATCGATCCCCACCATCCCGAGACCGTCGTCGAAACGATTGCAGCGCATATCGACGGGATCGTCGCTGGCGGCGCGATCCCGTTGTCGATCGGCGGCGATCACTTTGCGACCTACCCGATCCTGCGAGCGATTGCCCAGCACCATGGGCCTATTGCGCTGGTTCATTTCGACGCTCATTGCGACACGTGGAGCGACGACGGTGAGCGATTCGACCATGGTTCGATGTTCCTGCGCGCTAAAAAGGAAGGGCTGATCGATGTCACCCGGTCCTGTCAGGTCGGAATCCGCACCCACGACGATGTCGATCATGGGTTCGAGGTGCTGACTGCGCCTTGGGTACACCGGCACGGGATCGAAAAAACGGTCGCGGCGATCAGGGCACGGGTCGGCGGCGCGAAGACCTACGTCACGTTCGACATCGACTGTCTCGACCCAGCTTACGCGCCGGGGACAGGCACACCTGTGCCCGGCGGTTTGACATCCGCGTGCGGGTTGGAACTTGTTCGCGGGCTCGCTGGCCTTGACCTCGTCGGCGCGGACGTCATGGAAGTGTCGCCGGCCTACGATGTCTCCGAAATCACCGCCCTGAGCGCGGCCACAATAGCTCACGACCTTCTTTGCCTCCTGGCGATCGCCAAGGACGCCGTCGCGGCTCAGGAATCCTAATTCAGTTAGGTCCACAATCGGTCAGGGAGCGGAGGAGCGGCGCGGCAGGGTCAGCCAACGGTGAGCCATCCGCAAACCGGCCCATGCGATCATGACGAGGAGCGCTGCACTCAGCGACAGCGCCGCGCCCCATGATTCCACCGTTACCGTAATCAGCAGGAATCCGGCCGAAAACCCGATCATCGAACGAACGATGCTGGCCATCGTCGCGGCCGTCGTCTGGCCGCCCAAACGTGGCATGGCGATCAAGACCAGGCTGGTCAAGGTTACCGGATAGACTGCAACGATGCCCGTCGCCTTGGGGCCGATCACGTGGCCAAGACTCACGACACCGGCCACGAACAACCCGACGATGGTGCCCCGCACGGGCAGATCGTACCACTGCGGTCGGATCGCCCGGCCCGGCGGCGGGCCGGCGGGAATATCGCGGGTCAGGACGACGGCCGCCGTGAGGCCCAGCACGTTGACCGCGAGTGCCCAGGGCAACGTCCAGGTTTGCGTGCCGATCGCAGCGGCGACGATCAGCCATGTCCCTGTCGCGACCGCCAGCGTCGCGATCATCGACAGGCGGGGAGCGGCGTAGGCCAGAACAACCAGGAAGATCACTGCGCCGGTGTTGCCGACCAAGCTGTTGAGCGCGCTTACGGCCAGAAACGTGTCGTTGTAGTCGATTGCCAACATGACGTAGGCCGGCCCCGCGGAAGTCGGCAGGCCGACGACTAATCCGCCCCAGAACGGTCCGCTTTTCTCAGCCGCGATCGCGGCGGCAATGACGGTGAATGCCGTGATCGCAACTTTTATCAGCAGCGAAAACCAAAGGGCGTCGAAAAATGGAATGGTGGAAACCGGCTAGGGTACGGGCGCGACATACTGCCCGATCGCATCAATCCCGCCAACGCGGAAAATACGATGGCGCCTACGTGAGCCTGCCTGTATCGGCTGTCGCTTAGCGGAACCAGTCCGGCTTCAGGCGGAGGACCAGTGCATCGAGCGAAACGCGCCCCGCGCCGAAGGCAACGAGCATTACAAGGGGAAAGACCCACAACAGACGCTGGTCGAAAAGGTCCACCGCCTGACGGTCTAACCAAGCGCCGGCCTCGGCACCGTGAAACGCGATATCCACGATGGTTTGAACCACCACGAACCCGATCATGCCGAGTGCCGAGAGGCGTGTCAGCAAACCGGCGACGATGAGGATTGGCAAGGCAAATTCGGCCAACGTGCCAGCAATGACGATCGCATGCCATGGAATGAAAGGAATCGCGGCGGTGTCGTAAACGTAGCGCTCGGCTACCGGCGGCAGGATTTGCGCGAAAGCGCCTGGTGTCGGGTTGAAGACGCCGAACAACCCAGGTCCAACCTTTGTTGCAGCGCTGTTGAGGTAGTAGGGCAGCAGGACGGCCAGGAACAGCAACCGCGCGGACAGGCCGACGAACCACCCCGACAAGGCTTTTTCGCCGCGGGCGGCGATCCGCCCGTGCACCTGAACGATTTTTCTTAGTGGCCCAGCGGATGCCGTTGGTTCGGTCATCATGACTTAATCTCCCGCGATATGTGACAGGGCCCCGGACGCAAGGAGCGCCGCCAAAGCTTGCGTAATGTCGAAACCCGTGTTGGTTTCGAGCGCGGCGGCATAGGCCTGGGCAAGTGGCGTGCCGGTAAACAGTGCACGGGCGAATGCAGCCGATGCTTGGTCAATGGAAGTCACTGAGACAGCCATGTCGGGGCGCGTGATCAGTGCCGCTTCGGGGACATCGAATATTTCTTCCACGGGCGGCATCGGTGCATCCGCTCGGTTGGCCTGCCAAATTGTAACAGCGGGATGCGAACTGACGATCAGGCGCGTGGCGGGGTGCGGCGAAAAAGTCAGGTCGTCCGCGCGGTTCAATTCGGCCATCACCTGTGCTGCCTCAAGGGTAGGCGCGTCTGCCGTGTGCAACGCCTCTAGCCACGCCCGCTCGATCCGAGCGACGTCGGCAAGATAGACGAGGTGCTGAACCGGCGGAAAAGTGTCGAGGAAGTTAGGAAAGCCTGCGCCGTGTAGGTTGAGCGACGCCGGGCGGGTGTTCTCCTGGGCATGGAACACGCGCGCCGTTGCGGCAAAGAACTCTTCGCCCACGAGGCGCTCGACCGCCGGATAGGCGTCGGCGAGCGCTTCGCCGAGGGCGCGGTGCACGTTGTTGCGGTAAACCGAGAATCGTGACGCGTCGGCGCCTGCCAACCAAGTGGGACAGGCCTCCGGATCCGCATCGTTAAGAGCCTCGGCAAAGCTATCGTGGAAACTTGTCTGGCTCATCGCTCTACTGCACGCGCTTGGGCGATGGGCCGGGCGGCGGCGTCGAGAATGCTTTGAGCTTGATGGGCCTCCGCCTGCAACGCTGCCCAGGGTGGGATGTCGTTGTCCCGTTCGATCAATGTTGCGCGTGGTCCAATGCGCGCAACGGTCCGCTCAAAAAGCGCCCACACGGGGTCGGCGACCGAGGCGCCGTGGTTGTCGATCAAGAGGCTAGGGTCAAGTGCATCGACAACATGCCCGGCAATGTGGATTTCCCCGACAAGTTCGCCGGGGATACCGTCAAGAAATGTGGCCGGATCGAAACCGAGGTTTCGCGAGCCGACATACACATTGTTGATGTCCAGCAGAAGGCCGCACCCGGTGCGCCGCGCGAGTTCGGTCAGAAACGCGATCTCTGGCATTTGGTCGTGGGGCAGGGACATGTATCGTGCGGGGTTCTCGATCAGGATCGTCCGTCCCAACGATTCCTGCGTCGCATCGACGCTGTCTACGAGGTGCGACAGGTTTTCGGCGTCGAGCGGTACCGGCAGAAGATCCGCGAGATAGCGGCCGCCGTGAGTGGTCCAGGCGAGATGTTCCGACACCAGCACCGGTTCGAATCGTTCGACCAATCGCCGAAGGGCATGGAGGTGGGCTTGGTCGACCGGTTCCGCGCCGGCCAGGGACAGTCCGACCCCGTGAAGGGAAAGAGGGTAGTTTTGTCGAAGGCTTTCGAGTTGACGCAGGCGCGGCCCACCGTCGACAAAGTAGTTCTCTGCGTGAACTTCGAACCAGCCGCGATACATGTCGCCGTCGATGGCCGCGGCATGCTGAGGCTTGAAGCTCACGCCTGCCATCGTATCGACGGCGGCGCTTGACCTCCCGGCGGATTGCTTAGGCGCGAGGGCCGGTCCGGAATCCGTCAAAGCCGGTTGACCGCTGTTGGCCATGGGAATGGAAGAAGGCGGCGCCGGATTTGCGAGCCGGCGCCGGCCCTAGGGTGTTAGATCTTCGGAAGGTCGCGATCGAGGGCCTTGAGGCTCCCCTTGATGTCGCGCCCGTCTGCAGTTTTGAGCATGGTCGCTTCGCAGGTGCCTGCGGCTACTAGCGTCCATGCATTGCCCTGATAGTCGACTTTCGAGGTGCCGGCGCACGTGGTACCCGGACCGGCGGCACAATCGTTCTTGCCGGCAAGGGAAACGCCGAAGCACTTTTCTTGTTTGCCCTGGGCAGATGCATCGTGGGCGGCGGCCATCGTGATCGCGGCGGCTACGGCTGCAGCGATAGAGAGTGCGGTCTTCATTCTCGGAATCTCCATTTGATGTTCGAACTGCCACCGCATTGGATGGCGGCGCGGCAAATTTAACCGAACGGGGCTGGCGAAGGCGTCACGGTCCTATATCTTGGAGTAACAACGCCGTGAGCCGCCATCGGCGTGGTCACAACGGAAGTTCAGGGCCGGTGACGGAACATCGCCTCAACAGAGGTTGTCTAAGTGTGGATTTTTTGCCGCCAACACCAGCACCCCGGCGTTCTATAAAACTATGAACCTAAGGAAAACTGGGCGTTTTGGCTTTGTTCCGACAAAGCTGCATCCGTCGACACGCCGATGAATTATCGTCATGCCTTCCATGCCGGCGGTTATGCCGATGTCGTCAAACACGCGGTCCTTTCGTTGATCGTGGCGTATTTGAAGCGAAAGGACGCGGCCTTCTTTGTCTTGGACAGCCATGCAGGCAGGGGTCGCTACAACCTAACGGACGGAGAGTCCGAACGTACGGGGGAAGCGCAGTCTGGAATTGCGCGGCTCTTTGCCAAAACGGACGTACCGGCGGTTCTCGCGCCCTATCTCGGCGTCGTTCGGTCGTTCCAAGAGTGTGCGAACGTACTGAAATGGTATCCTGGTTCCCCGCGGGTCGTTCGCGCATTGATGCGCCGACAGGATCGTCTGTTCGTTGCCGAACGCCATCCCGACGAAGCGGCGGCCCTAATGGCAGAGTTTTCTCGCGACCGTCAGGTCAAGGTGTTTACCATCGACGGGTATCACGCGGTGCGCTCGTTCCTCCCACCGCGCGAGCGGCGCGGCTTGGTCTTGATCGATCCGCCATTCGAATCGGCGGATGAATTCGAACGCCTAGCAGAAGCCCTCCGAGACGGGTTGGCGCGCTGGGCCACGGGCACCTTCGTGCTGTGGTACCCCATCAAGCGACCCGACGCGGTCGCGGCTTTTCTGGGTGACGTAGCCGCCGCCTGTGGCTCTCGGACGGCGATCGCGCTCGAAGTCCTCGTTTCCCAGCCAGACGGCATTCGATTGGCGGGTTGCGGCCTCGTGGTGGTCAATCCGCCCTATACGCTAAGCCGAGAAGCGGGCGCGTTCCTCCCGTATCTGGCGGACTTATTTGGCGGCGGCTACGGCGCCGAAGGCCGTGTTGTGACGCTTTGCGGGACGTGACTACCCGTCAGGGTGTCGGCTCTAGCCTAGGACGACTGCAAGCATTTCACGCGGGCCCAGGTCCGCCGGCGCTCTCGGTCGGGCCAATCGTCCACCATCTTTTGGAAGAGCGGTTCGAGCGTTTCGGTTTCGCCGGCGGCCGCAAGGGTTCCCGGCTCGGCATTGAAACCAAAGGTGCTCACGTCAGAGGTCGTACGGCGCAGCGATAGGCAAAATAGGGCCGGGATTCTGGGGGGAGATCCCGGCCCTCAGTTGAATCGTGTCGCCTTGCACTTGCCCCCCGGACGGTCACACGGAACCAGTGCGCCGTCTGTTGGGAATGTGGTGAGTCCCTTGCCCAGGTTCCACCCCGCAAATTGTGAGTGTGGAATGGTTTCAGGCGATGGCGGTGCAACCTGTGACCAACCTCCGGCCCTTGCTCAACTGAACTGTACAAGTCTTTGGTAGTCAACGATTCGCTGAGATTCTTGTGTAGAGGCGGTTGCACCTGTAGATGACGGTCGAACCGATCCGGCTGGATCGCCTATGGTGTCTTTTCATTGATCGGTGGTGGACCGAGTGTCTGAGCTTCTTCTGTTTGTTGGACTGGTTGCGCTGTGGCTTGCAATAGCGTGGGTGATCTTCCGGCGCGTCGGGTTCTTCGGCGCCCAAAAACCGCCGCGATTTTCGGTCCAGTTCGATGGCAAGCAGTTCGACAGCCGCAGCGCCGTCTACCTGATCAACGGTGTCGCGAACGCGCGCCATTTGGTGTTCGTTTTCGAAACAAAGGAGGGCACACCGTTCGTCTACCACTCCAGGGACAAAACGGTGACCGTCCTAGACGGTGAGGCCGCACTCGAGGCCTACGTGCGCAGCCACTGTGGCGGCGAAAAGGGATTGGCCAAACTTGCCCAGGTGCGCGCAAAGCAGGCGCAACGACCGTGATCGTCGAAACCGCCGGTGGGGTGAAGCTGGGATACGACGACCTCGGGTCGGTCAACGACCCGGTTGTCATCCTGATCGGTGGACTAGCAACCCAGCGAACGGTCTGGCCGGACACGTTCTGCGCACCCTTGGTCGATGCGGGGTACCGTGTCATCCGTTTCGACAACCGCGATATGGGCGAATCGACTTGGTGGAAAACGCCGTCGGGCACTGCGTTGCTTGCGCTAGTAACGAGCGATCGGTCCACGGCGCAATCGGTTCCCTACACAGTCGACGACCTTACCGATGATACAGTCGGCCTGATGGACGCCCTGTCCATCGACCGTGCCCATGTCGTGGGGATGTCGATGGGCGGGATGGTTGCGCAGTCGGTTGCGATGAGGCGTTCGGAACGGGTACTCAGCCTCGTTTCCATGATGTCGACCACCGGCAATCCCGCGCTACCGCCCGCAACGCCGGCGGCGATGGAGGCGCTCATGACGCCCCCTAAGGATCCCTACGATGCGGACTCCGTGGCAGCGTTGGCAATCTGGCAGCAGGCAATCATCGGCAGCCCGCGCTACGCCATGCCGGACGACTACGTTCGTGGTGTGGTGTCGGTGAATTTTGCCCGGGGCAACAACCCTGAAGGTGCCTTGCGCCAATGGTTGGCGTCCTCTAGCGCCGGCGATCGCCGCGTCGAGCTTGCTGCTATTCAAGTTCCAACTTTGGTACTCCATGGGAAGGACGATCCGCTCGTGCGGCCCCAAGCCGGCGAGGACACCGCACGCACAATTCCGGGTGCCCGCCTGCGTCTCATCGACGGATGGGGGCATAATATTCCACCGTCGATCGGACCCCTCCTGGCATCCGAGGTGACGGCTTTCTGGTCAAACCACAGCCAAAGGAGATCCTAATATGTCTGCACATGACTACGATTTCGACGCGATCGACGGCGGAAAGACCATCGACCTTAAGGCGTTTGCCGGGAAAACAATCTTGATCACCAACACCGCGAGTGCCTGTGGCTATACCCCTCAATACGCGGGCCTCCAGGAGCTTTGGCAGCGGTACCGCGATCGCGGCCTCGTGGTGATCGGCGTCCCGTCGAACGATTTCGGGGCGCAGGAACCTGGCACCGAGAAAGAGATTCAAACCTTCTGCGACACCCGCTTTAAGGTCGACTTCCCGATGACCAGGAAACAAACCGTCATTGGCGGCAACGCCCACCCGTTTTACCGGTGGGTGGCATCGACGGCGGGCGAAGATGCCGCGCCGAAGTGGAACTTCCACAAGTATCTGATCGGTCCGGACGGTGAGCTCGCAGGTATCTTCCCGAGTAAAGCCGACCCACTCAGCGCCGAGGTGACAAGTCAGATCGAGGATCTGTTGTAGGGCGCGCGGTCATCCGGGCCTCAGGAGAACAGGCCGCGGCGAATCAAATTCAAGCCGATCAAGACGAGTACCACCATGAGGACCCGTTCGAACGACTTTTGGTGAATGCGGCTCCTTAGGCGGGTCCCGAGAAATACGCCAGCCATGACCGGCAAAGCGGCGGCCAGCGACGCGAGCCCGTTTTCGAAGGTTAGGACGCCAACCGAGGCCAAGGTGGCGTAGAGCGTTGCCGAGGCAACAATGAACAGAAGCCCGATGGTGGTGACGAAGTCGTCTTTTTCGAGCTTGAGTGCGACCAAATACATGATCAACGGCGGTCCGAATAGATTGGACAAACCTCCAAGCAACCCGGCGACCGCGCCGACAACCGGGTTGAGAAACCGTTCGCGACGTTCGCTGATCGAGAAGCGAAACCTCACCAATTGGGTGAGCGAGAACAGGACGACGATCACGCCCAGGACGAGCGAGCCTGTCCGCAGGTCGACCGACGACAGAAACTGCGCGGCGAAGATCGTAAAGGGGACCAGCGTCAGAAGCAGTGGCCAAAAGCGACGCAACGTTTCGATTTTTTTTGTTCCCTGGAGCGCTTGGATGACGTTAGACGTCAGCACCGGGACGACCATCAACGCGATCGCGGTTGGCAGATCCAAGACCGTGGCCAGTAGCGGGACGGCGACAAGGGGAAGGCCGATCCCGAGCGTGCCCTTGACCGTTCCAGCCGCGAGGAATGTCAGAAGGCCGAGCGTGAGGGTAAGACCGCCAAGGTCTAAGAAAGTCACGGTTCCAAATTCTCGTCTGATTATTCGGTGATCGGGGGAATGCCGGTCGGCACGAGGCCTTCATGATGATGGACGATCAGCCAACGACCGTCGATTTTTCGCAAGACGTTGGTGATGCGGACGCGCCCGTTCGCTGGGTTAGGCGGCTGGTAGTTGAATTCGAGATAGTACCGGGCGATCGCCGAGTTATCCCAGGCGTTCACAACCGGTTCCTCTATTTTCAGGCTCAACGGTCCGCGTGCTTGCATTTGGGCCTGATCATCTCTGTGGAACTTCGCGCGTTCAGCCGTTCCTTGAATCAGTTGAGGTGTGAAGACGTCCCAAACCGTTACGTCGGGGTGCATGTGCGCCTCGATGCCCTCCGGACGATGCTCTTCGAAGGCGCGAAAGATGCCCGCGATCACCGCCGAAACCTCTTTCTTGATTGCTTCATTGTCCAACGCGGGGGTTCTCCTCTATGAAATTGACCGACCATTCGCCGTCGTGCCACTCGAGAATTGTAGCGCCACCGTGGGAATGCTCGTGGTAGCCGTGAATCCCGAATTTGGGATTGTGTAAGAACCAACCTGGCTTCAGCAGGCGTTTGTCATCCGGGCCGATGTCGCCCTCCAGGCAGTAAATCTCTTCGTGGACGGGATGCCAGTTCGGGCCGCGACCCTCGAAACCGCCCGGGACCTTCAAGAGCCGCGTGTCAGCGCCGGTCCGGTGGTCCTTGAACAGCACCCGTCGCTCGAACCCGGCAAGTTTGGTGCCTTTGATCTCGGGCGTGATCGGTTCGACGGCCATCGCATCGGCGAGGATAAACGCGTCTTGCGATATCTTGATCGGCCCAGGTGTAACGCGGTCGTAATGCGGCCGTTTTCCATAGATCATCACCAGCCGCGCCCCGCCGCGCGAACCGATCGGCGCAAAGGGACTGCCCGCAGGGTTGTAGAAGAAGGCCCTAGGGTTCAACACGTTGCGTCCCACATAGAAATCGCCCGAGAGAACAAACCCCTGGTGGTCGCCGCGGCCGACGTAGAACCCTCCGCTGTCCCACTCGGGCGGAATGTCGAGGATGGCGCTGCGCACACCGCCGTCGTCGAACCGACGTAGGACTCGTGCCCGCACACCGGGTGGGCCGGCACCGGGCGTGAACGGCTCCCAATCGACCGTTTCGGTGTCGAAGCAAACTGAGATATCGTCTTTGAGTTCGGATTCTGCCAATGGATTCCCCAATCGGGCGGATCATAGCAAAAATGGGTGTCGAAGTGGGGCGTGTTGCAGACAAAGTTGCTTTGGTCACCGGTGTGGGCCACCCGCTCGCCGCCGCCGCCGCCAGCGCGCTTGCCGACGAAGGGGCGCGCCTTGTCGTCGTCGATACCGAGCACGCGCCTGCCGAGCGTGCCGCTGCCGTAACGGGATTGCCATCGCCTCGGGTCATGTCGCGCGGCCATGAGCGCAGTTCCGAGACGGCATGGGGCAATCTTGTCACGTCGGTAATCGACCGCTTCGGCCGCTTGGATATCCTCGTCAACGGACCGCCGGACCTGCTCGTTAAGCCGATCCGCGAGATGACGCTTTCGGATCTGCGGGCGTTGGAAGAAGCGAACATCGTTGCCCCCTGGCTTGGCATGAAACACGCGACGGTCGCCATGCGGGCGGGCGGGGGAGGGTCGATTGTCAACCTTTCGCTTGGCCTTGCGCGGACCGGTGCGGCCGATCTATCCGGGAATTGCGCGACAGCGGCCGGTCTACGGGTCATGTCGCAAGCAGTGGCGCTGGAATGCGGTCAGAACGCCGACGGCATTCGGGTCAATTCCATCTTGGTCGACCATGCGCGCCCGCCGGACCCGGCCGAAGTCGCTGCGGCGGTGGTCTACCTTGCTTCGGACGAATCGCGTTTCATGACCGCCGGCGAGATCGCCTTCGAAGCGGCGTACTAAGGACCAAACTGTATGCGCCTTAAGGACAAAGTTGTCGTCATTACCGGCGGCACGGATGGGATCGGGCGGGGCTGCGCAATGGCCGCGGTTCGCGAGGGCGCAACCGTGGTGGTCACCGGACGCAATCGGGAACGGGGGCGCGCGACAGTCGACCTGATTGCCGCCCAGGGCAACAGCGTTCGCTACATCCAGCAGGATGTCACCAGCGAGGGCGGTTGGGATTCCTTGTTTGCGGAGGTGACGCGAGACATCGGCACCCCCGATGTGTTGGTGAACAATGCGGGGGATTGCATCCTCAAACCCCTCGCAGACTATCCGGTAGAGACACTCCGCTACATGCTGCAGATGAATATCGAGGCCTGCTTCATGGGCACCCAGCGCGCGCTGAAAGCGATGGGCGCGGCGGGTGGCGGATCGATCGTCAACATGTCGTCGGTCGCGGGCCTGAAGGGCGGTGCGAACGGATCAGCCTACGGTGCAAGTAAGGCCGGCATGACGCTGTTTTCAAAAGCCGCGGCGTTAGAGGGCAAGCAAGATCGCGTGCGCGTCAATTCGGTGCACCCCGGACTGATCTGGGGCGACGGCGTTGTCGACAGTATGGGCGAAGAGGGTGCCGCGAAATTCCGCGAGATGATTGTAGGTCGCACGCCGCTGAAAATGGTTGGCGCGCCGGAGGACATCGCTGGGATCGTGGTGTTCCTCGCCTCCGACGAATCGGCGCACGTCACCGGCACCGATATCGTTGTCGACGGCGGCTACATGGCTGTCTAGGTCCAGCCTAAGCCATTGTAATCACGACTTTTCCGGGCCGTTCGTCGCCTACTTTCGCGGCCAACGCACAGGCCTCCGCGGCTTGATCCAAGGAAAACACGCCGGCGATTTGGGCGCTCAACGTTCCGTCGGCAATCAGGTTGGCAAGTTCGCGGTACATGGCCGCGATTTCTGAAGGCTCATGGCGGGTGAACTCGCGCACCGTGTAGAAACCGCGCAACCGGATGTCCCGCAAAAATACCATGTCGGGGGGGAGTTTGCATGGCTCGCCGGACAACATGCCGTAGGACAAGACCGTGCCGCCGTCAGCCAGGCATTCGCCCAGGCGGGTCGTTGCGTCGCCGGCGATCGCATCGATCGCCAATCGGATCGATGCGCCGTTCGTTGCGGCACGAACACGGTCGGCCAGGTCGGGACCATCGACGAGGACCACATCCGCGCCTGCATCGCGCAAAGCGGGGGCAAGGGAGTCGCGCCGGACGACGTTGACGGTTTTTATTCCGCGCATGTGCGCGAGCTTGATCAGATAGACCCCGCAGCTCGAGTTGGCCGCGTTCTGAATGACCCAGTCGCCGGGCTTCAAATCGCCATAGTCGGAGAGCATCAGGTATGACGTAGGTGGATTGATGGGCAACAGGGAAAGCTGGACGGCGTCGCCCTCGGGTGCTGGCATCAAGACACTCTCGCTCGCCACGAGTTCCTCACGCCACGCGCCGCACGCCATCGGCAGAAACACGCGATCGCCAACGGAAAATGTTGAGGCGCCTGGCCCAAGTTGGATAACCCGCCCGATGCCCTCGAACCCCGGAACTGCCGGCAGCGGAAACGTTCGGAAGTTTGGCTCGCCGGTGATGCATTTGAGGTCGGCGATGTGGACCGGTGCGGCTTCGATCCGGATCGTCACTTCGCCGTCGCCCATTGGTGGGCAGTCTTCCTCGCGGATATCGAGAACTTTTCCGGGATCGCCGTAGTCGGCGTAGCGGGCAACTTTCATCGGGCAACTTCCATGATGTTTCCAATGCGTCGTATCGGTTGAGTTAAACTCAGGGCCGGTCGGAAGGAAAGAGCGGAGGAGCATCGTCGTGGCCGAAGAATTGGAGAACCATGCGCTCAACGCGATGGCGGCGGTCGTCGGGCCGGCGCACGTGCGTCGCGACACCGGAACCTGCCGCTACTTCGCGAGCGACCTTTTCTTCGAGCCGAGCTTCCCGCCGGCGGCAGTGGTTTCCCCCGGCACGCGCGACGAGGCCGCGCACATTGTGCGCATTGCCGCGCAAGAAAGCGTCTCGGTCGTGCCCCGTGGCGGCGGTCTGTCCTATACCGGCGGCTACGTTCCCCAGGATAGTCGCAGCATCGTGCTCGATACGACCCGCCTGACCCGTATCATCGAGGTCAACGAAGAGGATCACTTCGTCACCGCCGAAGCAGGCGTCACCTGGCAAACGCTCGACGAGGTGGCCGCACCGCACGGGCTTCGCATCCCGCATTTCGGTCCGGCGACCGGGCGGGTTTCCACAATCGGCGGCGGTTTGTCGCAAAACACGGTTCTTTTCGGTTCAGCGCAATACGGCACTGCGGCGGACCAAGTGTTGGGGCTCGAGGTGGCGCTCGCCGACGGGTCGCGCATTCAGACCGGATCGGGCGCGATCGTCGGCGGGTCGCCGTTCTTCCGCTATCACGGCCCCGATCTTGCGGGTCTTTTCCTGGGCGATGGCGGCGCCCTTGGCGTCAAACTCGCGGCAACCATGCAGTTGATGCCCCGTCCGGCGTCAATCGATTTCCTGTCGTTCTCGTTTCCGACCTTCGAGGCGATGGTTGCCGCAGCCTGCGAAATCGGTCGCAGCCGGGCCGCCGCCGATGTAATGGGCGTGGGCACCTATGTTCCGCCCGGTCGTGGAAAACTCGATCAAGCCCCAGCCATCCATGTTGCCGTCGAGGGGCACTCGTCCGCCGATGTGGCGTACCGACTCGACCAAGTGCGGCGGATCGCCGCCCACCAGGGCACCGAGATCGCCCCCGGCGTGCCGACCTTTCTGCGCGCACGACCCTTTGACTTTGTCACAAGCCTTTTGGCCGAAGATGGACGGTTGCAGGCCTGGACTCATGGGGTCGTTCCGTTTTCGCGGGCGCTCCACGTCCTTGGCGCTGTCACCGCGTTTTTCAATGCGGAAGCGCCACGCCTAGAGGGGAACGGAATCGGCGTGACGATCACCGTTGCGGCTGTCGGTCGCGGCCTGCTCGTGGAGCCGGTCCTCCGCTGGTCCGACCGACCGCGCCAGATCCATCTCGCTGGGCTCGGCGGCGCAGCGGAGTCCTGGTCCGGCGAACCCGATACGGTGGCAGGAGACGCCGTGGTTCATTTGAGGCAGGGGTTACGGGACCTTTTTCGCCGCGAGGCGGCGGTACACCTGCAAATCGGCAAATTCTATGCGTACCGCGAGGGTTTGATCGACGACACGGACGGCTTGCTGATGCGGCTGAAACACGCCCTCGATCCGCACGATCGAATGAACCCAGGTGCTTTAGGGTTGGGCTAGAAAAGCGGGGCGGCACCGAGGCGCCGCCCCACCCAAGCCTCCCAACTCGGGCCATGTCGTCCCGCCTGCATCGATCCTCGTTGGGGATTGGGGCGAGAATGCGGCTGTTGGCCCTGTGGTCCAAGGTGGCGCGGTAAGCCGCCGATCTTCTATGCTCCCGGGCAACCCCTCGCTCGGTTCACGTTTTGGAGACATCGCGCCATGACCAAAATCCTAGTCAGTCCGGACAAACCGGACGGTTTGAAGCTGGATGCAGCTTTGGAGGTGTTGAGGGGCGACCTGATGCAGAGATGTGCCCACATT